>JBAUIP010000411.1:0-17927 GCA_049683055.1 Pricia sp. | reverse complement strand
GGTACGTATGGATCCCGTAGCCTCTCTGTCGGAGGAAGTGCCATTATGAAGAGCATCGACAAAATCTTGGAAAAAGGAGCCAAGATTGCCGCCCACAAACTGGAAGCCGCCGAGGAAGACCTTGAATATGCCGAAGGAAAATGGACGGTCAAGGGCACCGATAAATCCGTTTCTTTTGGGGATGTCTCGCTTACGGCCTATGTGCCGCACGATTATCCCGAAGGACTCGAACCTGGCTTGGATTTCTCCAGCTTTTATGACCCAACCAATTTTACCTATCCTTTCGGTACCCATATCGCCGTCGTTGAGGTCGATGCCGATACCGGACGGGTCATTCTCAACCGCTTTATCGCAGTAGATGATGTAGGAAATATTATGAATCCCATGATTGTGGACGGACAGATCCATGGGGGAGTCGCGCAAGGGGTCGGCCAGGCCCTGTTGGAAGAAGTAGTCTATGACGAAGGCGGACAAATGATCAGTGGTTCGTATATGGATTATGCCATGCCGCGCGCGGACGACCTGCCCATGATAGAGACCGGAAATACGGTAACGCCGTGTCCCCACAATCCCCTTGGAGTTAAGGGAGCGGGTGAGGCAGGTACCATCGGATCGACTCCCGCGGTGGTCAACGCAGTCGTAGATGCCCTAGCTCACCTTGGAGTCGAGGATATTCAAATGCCTCTGAAACCGCAGACCGTTTGGAAGGCGATGCAGAACTGATTGAAAAATGTGGTTTTTAGAATTCTAGAGATTAGAAACCTAAATGCGTGAAGTTGAAAGCCGGAAAAACCTATCCGGAAAATGTTCCGTACGACTTGCTTGGTCCAAAGCAAAGGGATAGCCTTACCACACGAAAAACAGAAAATAATTGAAAAAAATAGAAAGATGATACCAGCAAAATTCGAATACATGAAAGTTTCCTCCGTTGGCGAGGCGGTCGATCTGCTCGATAAACATGGCTTCGACGCCAAAATCCTTTCGGGCGGGCACAGTTTGCTTCCTGCGATGAAATTGCGCCTGAACCGCCCGGAAGTAGTCATCGATATCACCGGTATTTCTGGAATGGACTCTATTCAGGAGGAAGGCGATGAAATCATCATCGGAGCGAATTGCACCCACAGCCAATTGCTGCGGTGCGATCTGATCAAGGAACACGTCAAAATACTGGCCGAGGCGGCCGATACGGTCGGTGACGTACAGGTCAGGAACAAGGGCACTATCGGCGGTAGCTTGGCCCATGCCGACCCCTCGGCTGACTATCCCGCGGTGGTTCTGGCCTGCGATGCCGTTATCGTGGCGGAAGGAAAAGAAGGAAGCAGGGAGATAGCGGCAACGGATTTTTTCGAGGGAATCTTCACTACGGCCTTAAAGGACGACGAAATCATCACGGCCGTCAAATTTCCAAAGGTGGCCAACGGCAACTATCAAAAATTCTATCAGTCCGCTTCGCGTTTTGCCGTGGTCGGGGTAGCGGTAGTGCGGGATGGGGATTCCGTTAAAGTAGGTGTGACCGGAGTTGCCGATACGCCGTATCGGGCCAGCAAGGTCGAAGAAGCTTATACCGGCAACAGTGATGCCGCCGAACATGCCGTGGATGGCGTCGAGGTGATGAGCGACCACTTCGCCGATGTGGAATATCGGACGCATTTGGCAAAAACGATGGTAAAGAGAGCACTTGAGGCTTAGTTTTGGCGAGCTAAAAAATAGTCTTTAAAGAAAAGCTTTTCACCAATTTTGTTTTTGGTTCTTGACTAGTACGGGAAAGCTATTCCAAAAACTCCCGATTAAAATCGAACGGCTCCTCCAGATCAGGATTCACGATGACCTGAACGGCCTCACCGCCTCCTTCTATCTGTACCCGAAGAATATTCTGCTCCGGCCAGGGTCTGTTCCGGAACCAAAAATGGCCATCGCCCTGCATATAAAGCACCGGTTTTCCAAGGGTTTTGGCCGCCGCCCTGAAACGGTCCGTAAAAAGAACGAACTTTTCGGGACCTGCTTCCGTCATGTTCGCATGTCCGAATAGCACCGTCGCCTCGATGTTTTCGCCGTGTTCGCTAAACTTTTCCTCCACCCAATCCGCATCATCGGTCAAACGCTGTTTCCATTCCGCCTCATCGTGCACAGAGCTTCCGACCAGGTTGAGGCCCAGGAACAGGACATCTTTTTGTACCCAGGCAAAATTTTCAGGTCTTTTATCTTGATACTCCACTTCCTGCGGAAAATCCCAATTTTCATTGAAATGTAAAAAATATTGGTTCCAAAGGACGAGGGCCTCCTCGGGACGGTCACAGTCGTTGTATTCATTATCCCCCAGAACGATGAATGTCGGTGTCTCGAAATTTCGTAGTATCCCATGAACATCCTCATAAACGCTTTCATCACAGGCATCCGCCCCGGGCTTGATGTCCCCGACGTGGACTACGAATTCCGATTTTGCGCGGGCATTATGCGCGTCAATCAAGGCAATCAAACTGCTGCGTTGCGCGTCATCGTAAGGAACGTCGCCAATGACCGTGAAGCGGGTGGTTGCAGCGCTGTCCACCATACCGCCGCTATCGGAAGTACCATCGGTTTCCGTTAAATCAGTTTCCGTCGAATCTATTGCCGTATTTTCATCATCATCTTCCGTCCGAACATCCGAGTTATCCGAACCGCCAGTGCAACCGATTAGCATAGCGACCAAAAGAGCCAGGCCAATAAACTTTAGGCCAAACTGATGTGTATTTATTTTTAACATTGTAGAAATCTAAGCTGGCATCCTATAACTCATGCTCTCCCAAATATACCATATTATAGTCATAAATTTTTGAGAGAGGCTACTTTGGCATCCGGATATCTCAATTATCCCTACCTAATTTATTAAATTTATTAACCCAACCACATCTGCAAAACAATCCTATCGCCAAAATAAATCTTCTTTTCGGATAATTTTCACTCTTTTAGTGTCAAGGCTAAAATACGGATTCGCCTATCTTTCAATCAGAAACAAAATATAGTACTCATAAGCACCTGTCTACGGACGGGTCCAAAAAATCAAAAACATGCCTTTTATCACAAATAAAAAAGCGAAACAACCGGTGGATATCTTTTACGAGGACTACGGATCCGGTCAGCCTGTAATCTTGATTCACGGATGGCCGCTTAGCCGAAAATCATGGGAACAGCAGGTCTGGAAAATTGTGGAAGAGGGGTACCGATGTATCTCTTACGACCGACGGGGATTCGGAATTTCATCGCAGCCATGGGACGAATATGATTATTCCGCCTTGGCCGGTGATCTGAACGCCCTAATTGAAGAATTGGATTTAAAGGATGCCGTAATTGTCGGATTCTCCATGGGCGGGGGCGAAGTCGTTCGGTACCTTACGGATTACGGAGCGGATAGAATTTCAAAGGCCGCTTTGATTAGTTCCATTATCCCGCTGGTAAAAAAGAAAGATGATAATCCCGATGGCGTGCCGGAAAAGGCTTTGAACGACATTAAGGTTTCCTTACAAAAAGACCGGGTCGGATTTTTAAAGGAATTCGGAAAAGGATTCTATAATTATGAGGATAATAAAGACCGGGTAAGCGAGGCCCAACTGGACTACGATTTTATTATCGCCTCGCACGCCTCGCCTCGGGCCACAATACAGACCGCCTTGGCCTGGATGGACACCGATTTTCGGCCGGAACTGAAAAATGTAACCGTTCCGACCTTGATAGTACATGGTGATGCCGACGAGACCGTACCGAAGGCGACTTCCGCCGATCAGGCAGCCGAAGGTATTGCCGATAACACTTACGAAGTTATCAGCGGTGCCCCGCACGGGTTGAACATTACCCATGCCGATCAGTTGAACAAACTCTTGATTTCGTTTTTGAAGAAATAGAAAGGTCATAGATATTTTATGAATGATAAGCCGTCTCCTACCCAAGTGAAACGGCTTTTTCTTTGTCTTTGAAAAAAACCGCCGAAGGCAAGCATTGAATCCAACTTGAACATCCAATTTTCAAATGGATTCGAGAAAAGTTGTGGCACTTTATTTGTATGATACATACTAAATGCAACCAATGGCCAAAATATCTCCTAAATGTATTGCAAAAGGTGCTTGTGGTATCTTGTTGATGCTTTTTGTGTTGGCATCATGCAAACAAGCTCGCAAAGTGGCGGATTTTATTGTCGAACCTACCCCTAGGGAACTCTATGCCAGGCAGTTCGCGAACGATTCTATAGTGTACGCCCAATGGGAGAATGCTTTCGACAAAACTTTCGAAGACAGTTTGCGGATTGAATTGCCTTATACTGAGATAGGTAGCTTTTTCCCAGGGAACAATGTAGCCTATTCTTACAATCTAGAATTGAAGCGGGGAGAGATTTTCCATGCCGAAGTGCAGACCGATTCTCTTAATACCACCCTTTTTTTGGATTTGTACGAGAGAAAATCGGACTCCCTAAATCAATATAATCTAGTCACTAGAAGTGAAAACGGTCAAAAATATCTTGAGAAGACTATCGAAAAATCCGGTATCTATAAGCTCATTTTACAGCCCGGAATCCATATTCGAGCCCCTTTTCAACTTCGCTTGTTTTCTAACCCGTTGTACGCGTTTCCGGTAATAGGAAAAGACAATGAGGCCATACAGAGTTTTTGGGGTGCCGATAGGGACGGCGGCCGAAGAAGCCATCAAGGTGTGGATATATTTGCGGACAGAGGTACTCCAGTTGTAGCGGCAACGAAGGGCAGGATAAGCTCTACCGGTGAAAGGGGATTGGGCGGAAAACAAGTGTGGCTTCGATCTGGAGTTTTCGGAAATTCCCTTTATTACGCCCATTTGGATAGTATTGCGGTCGGTATGGGCAAGCGGGTCGAAATTGGCGATACCTTAGGCTTTGTCGGAAATACCGGAAACGCAAAGACCACCGCGCCCCATCTGCATTTCGGAATCTACGAGGGATACCGGGGGGCCATTGACCCCTTGCCGTTCATTCGTATCAACGATACACCTGAGGCGGAATTCGAACCCGTCTCGTTCGAATCCCCAAAAATTACCGTAGCCGCGGCAAGGGCGAACCTGCGCAACTCCCCAACCACTGAAGGGCAACCGACCGGAGAGACTGGCAGGGGCGACACGCTATCCGTTTTGGGCATTACCGGAAAGTGGGCGCACGTCAAGACAATGGCGGGGCGAAAGGCGTTCGTTCATCGAAGCCTCCTAGCTCCTTCGCCGTGATTCACAAAATCTGCGCTTTTAAATGGGTTGCTATTCGCCAAGCGTAATCAATACCGGCAGGTGGTCAGATATATGCTTGTTGTTTTGCATACGGTCGTCGATATGCATGTAGCTTCTCACATCAAGGCCCTTCACAAATATGTAGTCGATTCGCCTGTCCAAAACCAAATTCCGGTCGAAGCCGTTGAAAGTTCCCGTAGGGCCGTAGAAGGGCGTTTTCGTAATTTTTTTTCCGTCCTCCATATAATTTTGAATCCGCTGAATGGGTTGCTGGTCCGGGGTCAGGTTCAAATCGCCCATCAAGACTACAGGTAGATTTTCGGTATTGACCTCCTTTATTTTTTCAATGATCAGTTTGGCAGATTCCGCGCGGGCGGCATCCCCCTTGTGGTCGAAATGGGTGTTGAAAACCCACAACTTTTTTCCGGAAGCGCGATTTTCGAAAAGTCCAGAAGTGCAGATACGTTCCAAGGCGGCATCCCATCCAACAGAGGGTTTATCGGGAGTTTCCGAGAGCCAAAATGTGTGGTTTTCGAGAACTTTATATTTCGTGGAGTCATAATGGATTTCGGAGTATTCCCCTTTAAGCTTTCCATCCTCGCGGCCGATCCCGATATAGGAAAAGTGGGTCAGAATACTGTCGATATAGACGACTTGATGCCGAAGGGCTTCCTGTATACCGATAAATGAGGGACCGTAATGTTCGATAAGTTCGACCAAACTTTCACGGCGGTCGTTCCAATTGTTGACCGTATCATTTACGTTGTCGTACTTGATATTGTAGGTCATCATTTTGATTTCTTGTCCGTATGAAACGGACATTCCCACGAAAAGATACAGTGAGAAAAAAGATTTATATAGCATGCAAGAGTTGCTTAAAAGAGAATAAATGTAAGCATTTCGCGCAATTTGTTTGGGGTCTTTATGCGTTCTTCTTGATGAATAATTTTCCTTTTCCCCTTATGTCATGCAAAAGAAATAATCAATGTCTTGCAGGGCAATTGAATCTGATATACCTTTTCCCTAAATTTACTTGACAGCTTCACGTCCGGCCAACAACTTGTATATGAAATCTATAGACCAAAATATTATCCGCCAATTTTTTACCCTGCTTTTAATCGGATTGATAGGGGGATTGATTTTTTGGGAGATGGTACCCTACCTGTCCGGTGTGCTCGGGGCCATAACGATTTATGTGCTTTTTAGAAGATGGATGGCGAAGCTGGTCAAAAAGGGGTGGAACCCAAATCTGGCGGCCGTTCTTATCATGGTTATTTCTTTCGTACTGATTCTGGTACCGGTCGGTGGGCTCGTACTGATGTTGGGGAACAAGGTCAGCAAGGCCGTCGACAAATCGGAGAACGTCATCGAGGCAGTCAAAAAGCAGATGCTCGATCTAGAAAAAATGGTCGATTACGATCTATCTTCCCAAATCGACCCTTCGGGCGCCTCCTCTTGGATGGCCAATAACCTACAGGGTTTTGCGGGAGGTACGTTTACTGTTTTCATCGCCATAGCGATTATGTATTTTTTGCTTTTTTACATGCTGACCAATAGGAAACAGCTGCGGGAATCGTTGTTCGAATACATTCCGATCAGTAAGGCTAACCTCAGGCTCATTGGCGATGAGGTCAATGCTATGGTTCGTTCGAATGCCCTAGGCATTCCCTTGGTTGCAGTGGCCCAGGGTATCGTGGCCCTGATAGGTTTTTTTATTTTTGGGGTCGAGAATCCGTTTTTCTGGTTCGTAATCGTTGCCGTGGGTTCCATGATTCCGTTTATCGGTACACTGATCGGTATCATTCCTGTTTTTATCCTATCCATTTCCAACGGAAACGATTTTCAGGCTTGGGGCATTTTGATTTATGGATTTGTTGTGGTCGGCTCTACGGATAATTTAATTCGGCTATACGTGTTGCAAAAGTTGGATAATGTACACCCATTGATCACCCTGATCGGAGTCATTATCGGCGTGCCGCTGTTCGGATTTATAGGATTGATTTTCGGCCCTTTGCTGATCAGTTTGTTCTTGATCGTTGTTCGGATATACAAAAAGGAATACGGTGAACAAAGCGTCTCGGGGGATGAACAGCTTTGATAAAAGGGCGATTTTTCCGAATGAATCCCCTTTCTTCAGGGAAGTGACCAATAGGTCTTTTCCATCGTTGGACTTGGCTTAGAAGTTCACTGTGCCCTGGAACAAAATATAGATGCGGCCCGAGGCGTCACCCTGCAAAATGATGTTTTCGTTCTTGTACTAGTACAGCATGTAGCTTTCGTCTTGCAGTTCTTTATTACGGGTCTGCATGCGAAAGGCGCGCCGGTTCATCTTGATGATATAGCTCGGTCTGACTGTCGACCTTGATTTTGAATTCGTCGTCCAACGGGTTCTGCGCCGAAACCGATTAATCCCTCCCCCTGGACTTGTTTCGGCTGTTGCGGTTGCGGCTTTTGTTTCCGCCGCCACCGCCTTGATGGCCTGAGCGATTTCGGTTGCGATTCCGGTTTCGGTTTCTGGACCGGTTGCGGTCCGGATTATCTTTTCGGCGGGGTTGTTCGGTCGGGGTGTCCGTTTCGTCATCGCCGTCCACGAACTGGTGTTCGGGCATGCGGGGCACCTCCTGCTTTATCAGTTTCTCGATATCCTTAAGATATGCTCTTTCCTCTTTATCGCAGAAGGAGATAGCCATTCCGCTGGCATCGGCCCGTCCGGTGCGACCGATACGGTGAACATAGGTTTCGGGTACGTTCGGCAGGTCGTAGTTGATGACCAGGTTCAGCTCCTCGACATCGATGCCGCGGGCGGCGATGTCGGTGGCGATCAAGATTCGCAGTTTTCCATCCTTAAAAGCGCCCAAGGCTTTCTGCCGGGCGGTCTGGGATTTGTTGCCGTGAATGGCAGCGGAGCGGATATCGCCCTGTGCGAGTTTCTTGACAATTTTGTTGGCCCCATGCTTGGTGCGGGAAAATACGAGTACGGAGGCGTCTGGGTTTTCCGTTACGATATGTTTCAGCAATTTGACCTTGTTGCGTTTGCTCACAAAATAAACCCCTTGATCTACTTTTTCGGCGGTAGGCTGGTCCGGTTTGATGGTCACCTGCTCGAAATCCCCCAGAATTTTACGGGACAGCTCGACGATGGATTTCGGCATCGTAGCGGAAAAGAAGAGGGACTGCCGTTCGGGCGGCAGTTTGGCGATGATTTTTTTGATGTCGTGGATAAAGCCCATGTCCAACATCTGGTCCGCCTCGTCGAGCACGGCGAATTCCAGCTCACGGAAGGAGATGAAGCCTTGGTTCATTAAATCTAAAAGTCGTCCGGGCGTGGCTACCAAAATATCGACCCCACGCTGTAGGGCCTGGGTCTGGCGGCCTTGCTTGACGCCTCCAAAAATAACAGTGTTCTTGATTCCAGTAAACCGGCCATAGGCTGTAAAGCTTTCCCCGATCTGAATGGCGAGCTCGCGGGTAGGGGTGACGACCAAGGCTTTTATTGGACGTTTGCCATGCTCACCGTTTCGCGTATTGTACAGGTGATGAAGAATCGGAATGCCGAAAGCGGCGGTCTTTCCCGTTCCGGTCTGGGCCACGCCCAAAAGATCTTTGCCTCGCAGTAAAATGGGAATCGCCTTTTCTTGTATGGGAGTTGGGTGGGTGTATCCTTCTTTTTCAACCGCTTTTAGTATGGGTTCGGCCAACCCTAGTTCTTGGAATGTCATTTTTTTAAATAAGCGGCGAAGATACTGCGAATGTTTGTGATAGTGGTTTTATTACAGATTATATGTTTTGAAAGAGCCGGATTAACCGGACAGCTACTCCAAATTGATATAATGGCGCCCAAATAATAGCCATTCAAAACTACTCTTCGCTATTGTTCGACAGTTTATCCAATCTAGGGACGATTAAGTCTAGTTCTGATAAATTTTATAGGGTCCAACTAATTTTATCATTTTTTCATAAACCAGATACCGCCGCCTCGGCACAGCGCTCCCCGTCCATGGCCGCGGATATGATGCCCCCGGCGTAGCCACCGCCTTCCCCACAAGGGAAAAGTCCCTTAATCTGCGGATGCTCCAGTTTATCGTTTCTAGGGATGGTTACCGGGGAGGAGGTTCGGGATTCCACTCCTACGATATTGGCTTCCGAGGTGTAATATCCGTTCATCTTTTTTCCAAATTCCTCGAAGCCTTTACGGAGTCGGCTTCCGATCAGTCGTGGTAAAAGGGAATGTAGCGGGGCAGATTGCAATCCCGGTTGATAGGATGTCGGGTTCAAATCCTGAGAAATACGTCCTTCAACAAAATCCGTTAATCGTTGTGAAGGAGCAGTTTGTGTTCGACCACCGGAAGTAAAGGATAAACGCTCTAAATCTTTTTGGTACTCCAGTCCTTTGAGGGCACCAAACCGCTCGTACTTCCGAATATCGGCATTCACATCGATTTCGACCACGACCCCGGAATTGGCAAATGGGTTGTTCCGTTTGGAAGGGGACATGCCATTCACCACAACCTCGCCGGGAGCGGTGGCCGCGGGCACAATAAAGCCACCGGGACACATGCAGAAGGAATAGACCCCACGGCCCTTCACCTGTTGCACCAAACTATAGGCCGCGGCGGGAAGCAGTGCATGGCGCCCGCCGGAGCAATTGTACTGAATGGAATCGATAATATGCTGTGGATGCTCTACCCGTACCCCCATGGCAAAGGATTTTGCTTGAATGGCGATGTTCTTCCGGTCGAGCAGATAGAATATATCGCGGGCGGAGTGGCCAGTGGCGAGGATGACCCTTTGAACCTCCATTTCTTGATATCTACTACCTAAAGTATTTGTTCCGTTTTCATTCCGGTAAAACCCTTTCATGGAGCCGTTATCTGTAGCGGCTTGCTGGTTATTGCTTGCCTCAGCGGAAATACTTTCTGATGAACTTTCTTCCAAGGAGTCGGCTTTATTAAATTCACTTAAGATTATGGATTTCAAACGGTTGTCCTCTATTATAAAATCCGTCACTTTAATATTGAAATGAACCTCCCCGCCGTGCTCTAGAATCGTCTCCCGGATGTTGCGAACGATTTTCGGCAGTTTGTTGGTGCCGATATGCGGGTGGGCGTCGACCAAAATTTCTTCCGTGGCGCCATGTCGTACAAGGCTCTCAAAAATCCGTCGTACGTTGCCGCGTTTTAGGCTTCGGGTGTACAACTTACCGTCGGAATAGGTGCCCGCACCGCCTTCGCCGAAACAATAGTTACTATCCTCGTTGACGATATGGTCTTGGTTGATGGCCTTCAGGTCCCGACGTCGGTCCTGCACGTTTTTACCGCGCTCAATGACAATAGGTTTGAAGCCGAGTTCCAGACAGCGCAAGGCCGCCCACATGCCTGCTGGGCCGAAACCGATGATGTGCACGGGTTTGGCCTTGGAGACATCCTTATAATCGAACTTGAATTGATTTCGAGGAATATCTTCCCCGATATAGGCGGCAAGCTTGTAGTTAAAGACCACGTTCGGTTTCCGGGCGTCAATCGATTTCCTCAGGATTTTCAGGGTAAACTCTTCAGGGGAAAGTCCTAAGTATTTGGCGGCTCTTCTCTTGAGGATGCCTGTATCGAAACTGGCATCGAGGTTTTGAGGTGAATCATTTTCTTGTGAACTTTTTGCTTGTGAGTCCCCTTCCATTGGGCTTCCCATTTGGGATTCCTCTTCAAGACTAAGTCGGATTTGTAAGGTCTGCACCATCCCGCGAAATTAAGGTAAAATTTATTTCCTGTTTTCATGGAGACTTTTGGTTAACTGAAACCTGTTTTCGACTCGAAACCTTATCCTTAAAATTTACAAATCCGCAATCCATCCCTTAAAATCTCCAACTGGGTCATTCTTTTTAGCATTGTCCTGAGCACTGTTACAATTTTGGATTATCAAAAACGAACAGTCATGAAAAACCGATCCATCCTCAAAAAACCATTCCTCCTCAGAAACTCGTCCATTCTAGCCATCCTGGCCATGCTTTTTCTCGTCATTCAAAGCGCTATGGGCCAACAAACCGTCTCAGGTACGGTGAGCGACGCTTCCGGAAACCCGATTTCAGGCGCCAACGTCTATCTTGAAGGCACCTACGATGGAGTCTCGACCGACGAAAAAGGGGCGTTCCACTTCGAGACCTCCGAAGAAGGCACCCAGACTCTGGTCATCTCCATGATGGGGTATGAGCCGCATTACGAATCTGGCGATGTGAGCTATTTTAAGAAGCTAAAGATAGAGATGGTCGAGGCCATTAACGCCCTGACCGGGGTCACGCTGACCGCCGGCACCTTCGAGGCTGGGGACAATTCAAAGGTCTCGGTGCTCAAACCGCTGGATATCGTGACCACTGCCGGGGCCGTAGGCGATATCGCGGGCGCCATGCGAACCTTGCCGGGCACCTCGAATGTCAGCGAAGACGGACGTCTTTTCGTCCGTGGGGGCGAGGCGGGCGAGACCCAGGTTTTTATCGACGGACTGCGCGTATTTCACCCCTTTACTGCTACGGCGAACGGCATCCCGACCCGGGCCCGGTTTTCCCCGTTTCTCTTCGAGGGCATAACTTTCAGTACCGGCGGATATTCCGCGGAGTACGGGCAGGCGCTCTCCAGTGTGCTTTTGCTAAATACTATCGACGTTCCGGTGCAGGAGAAAACCGATATTTCGGTGATGTCCGTGGGCGCCGGGTTAGGCCATACCGAAATCTGGGGCGACCAGTCCCTGAGCGTCAATACGCAGTACATCAACCTGAAGCCTTACGAAGCGCTGATTCCCTCGAATCAGGGGGTGCGCTGGAACCGTCCCTACCAATCCATCGCCGGGGAGGCCGTTTTTCGCAGCAAAGGCGAGAAAAGCCTTTTCAAGCTCTACACCTCGTTCAATAATGCGGATTTGGATATTGATCAAGAGGATATCAATTTCGAGGACTTTATCCGCTTCCGGCTGAACAACCGAAATCTGTATTTTAACAGCTCGTACAAACATTTCCTGGAGAAGGAATGGACGCTGACCACCGGAGCCAGTATCGCTTGGGATGCTAACGACATAGGAATTAGGGAGGATGCCTTTGATGTCCGGGAAACGTCTTCGCACGTCAAGTTCAAGCTGAAAAAGAACTTTAGCAGCCGGTTCAACCTGAGCTTCGGGAGCGAATACTTTATTACGGATTATGAGGAGGATTTTCGGTCGGGGGATGGACCGGGACCCGGTTCGCCTGTCGGACCGGGATCCGGGTCGCCTGAAGGGCAAGTTTCGCCGGAAGGACCAGGGTCAGGGTTTCCGGACGGATTCCAATTTCGAACGGGCTTCAAGGAAGGCCTTTGGGGCGGTTTCGTCGAGAGCGATATCTTTTTTAGTAACCAGCTGGCCCTCAAACTAGGCGCTAGGGCCGAATACAGCAATTTGATCGAGGATTTCACGCTGGCGCCCCGCGTTTCGTTGGCCTACAAATCCAGTGAAAAAGGACAGTTTTCCTTGGCTTACGGGGACTTTTATCAAAATCCCAGAGCGGATGCCCTTCGGTACGATACCGGTCTGGACCAAGAAAAGACATCCCACTATATCTTAAACTATCAACATTTGGGAGATGGAAAGACCTTTCGCGCCGAGGCGTACTACAAAGATTACGACGGACTTGTAAAATTCAACGCCGAGATGCCCAGTTTAGACTCCGATTTCAGCAATTTGGGAAGTGGATATGCCACTGGTATCGATGTTTTTTGGAGGGATAACAAAAGCATCAAGAATCTCGATTATTGGGTGTCTTACGGTTACCTCGACACCGAGCGCGATTTCAGGAATTTTCGGGAGCGGGCCACTCCCAATTTCGCACCGAAGCACAATCTTTCCGTTGTTACCAAATATTGGATTGAAGAATGGCGGTCGCAGGTCGGGCTGTCCTACTCCTATAGCTCCGGAAGGCCCTACGATAATCCCAATACCCCGGAATTTTTGGCCGAACGGACGAAATCCTTCAACAGTCTGAGTCTGAACTGGGCCTATCTCATCGACCAACAAAAAATACTATTCTTCTCGATCAGTAACCTGACCGGATTCAATAATGTCAACAACTATCAGTATGCCAATACCCCCGCCACCGATGGGAGCTTTGCGCGAAGGGCCCTACGTCCCGCTGCGGACAGTTTCTTTTTCGTGGGATTTTTCTGGACGATAAGCGCGGACAATAAAAGCAATCAGCTTGATAATCTCTAGGATATTCCTGACGCGGTTGTGTGACATCCTATGAAAAATAGACCATTAAGTAGAACTCTGTGTCCGCCGAAAAGCAATTAAGGTCATTTCATCCCTCTAAATCCACAACTCGGTCATCCTTTTTAGTCCACAGCACATTTGAATCGCACTTTTGTATCACATCATCAAAGAACGAACAGTTTTAATCCATCAAAAACAAAGTATAACCCATTCAACAACAAACAGTCATGAAAAATCTAGTACACATTCTCTTTCTCGCGGTAACATTTTCCATCAATGCGCAGGCCCAATACGAAAGTGGCATGCAAAAGGCCCTGCAGCTGTGGGGCGACCAAAAAACGGAGGAGGCCAGTAACTTTTTCGAGCGGATCGCCCTGGCGGAAGACGACAATTGGCTACCGTATTATTACGTTGCAATGGTCAACACCACCGCATCCTTCGGCGAAAAGGATGAAGAAAAACTCACCCGCCAGTTGGAAAAGTCGAAGGAGTTTAATGATATTGCCAAAAATCTATCCCCCAATAACCCCGAGCTATTGGTCATGGAAGCAATGGTCAACACCGCTTGGATGGCCTTCGACGGTGCCACCTACGGTCCGACTTTATCGCCGGTAAATGCCCAATTATATCAAAAGGCACTACAACTAGCCCCTGAGAATCCTCGGGTGGTACTCTCCAAAGCAGAATGGGACATGGGCTCCGCCCGCTATTTCGGCAAGGATACCGCGCCATATTGTGAGGATGTGGAGCGTTCTCTAAAACTTTTTGCGGAATTCAGCAACGACACCCCCTTCTATCCACAGTGGGGCAAGGATCGGGCCGAGGAAGTGGCGAAAGAGTGCCAGGCAGAATGAGCGATTTAGTGGACAGAAGAGTTAAGTTCCAAGGCTTCATCGACCTTGGAACTTTTTGCTAACTTTAAGCCGGGCAGTGAATTCCTCCCGAATCTAGGAATAGAACGGTCTGTAGCTGTTTTAGAAACGACGGTAAATAATAATTGAATGAGACAGTGGATTAAGGAGGTTGGGAACGCTTTATTGATAGGTACATTGATATACCTGATCATTTTGGTGATTTTGTTTTTCTCCGGCAAATTAGACAATGGATTTTCCTTAAACATAGCTTGGCGTGAATATTACGGGAATCTTATACCCTCGCTCATTCTTTATTTTGCGAATCTACTGGTATTTCGATTTTTCGGCACCGATTCCGAGGGTAATTTTTACACCACAAAAATCTTGCTCCAAAACGTAATCGCCCATTTTGTGGTTTCGGTTCTGGGTATTTTTTTGGCCAGGGGCGTTGTTATAGTTGGAATGCAAAATGTTCCCATGACCGACTTTTTAAGAAATGAACGGTTCAGTGAATACTACGTTTCCCTATTCATAACTGCGGTGGTATTAGTTATTTTTTACGCTTTCTACTACTATAAATACCGTCAGGAAAACAAGGTCAAAGAGCAGAAGATCATCGCCGGCACCGCATCCGCCAAGTTTGATGCGCTCAAGAACCAACTTGATCCACATTTTCTGTTCAACAGCCTGACCGTGTTGACCAGCTTAATCGAAGAAAATCCCCATCAGGCACAGAAATTTACGACTTCCCTCTCCAAAGTGTACCGGTACGTACTCGAGCAGAAAAATAAAGATCTGGTCAGCGTTGATGAAGAACTGCAATTCGCCAAAACCTACGTCCGCTTACTGAAAATGCGTTTTGAGGACAGTATCATTTTCGATATTCCGGAAACCAGCCAGAATCCCAACGCCAAGATCGTACCCTTATCCCTACAGCTTTTGCTGGAAAACGCTGTCAAGCACAACGTGGTCACCGCAGAGCGTCCCCTTCATATACAGGTGTCCGAAGAAAATGGGATGCTTGTCGTGCGTAATAACCTACAGGAAAAACAGACCGTTAGAAAAAGTAGTGGGGTAGGGCTGCACAACATCCGGCAGCGGTACGGCATCTTGACCGATAGGACGGTGGATATCGAAAAAACGGCTACGGACTTCCGGGTCGGCGTGCCCATCCTGTCCCAGCAAATATCCGTCATGGAAACTCAAAAGGAGTATCTTGCGGACAAGCGGTACGAAAAGGCCAAGGAACGGGTCGAGGCCATCAAGGGGTTTTATGGGAATCTACTCGCCTACTGCGTGGTTATTCCCTGCTTAGCCTTCGTAAACTACAAAACGACTTCTTTCTCTTTTCCTTGGGTGCTTTTTCCGATACTGGGTTGGGGCTTCGGCCTCACCATGCACGGTATGGAAGCTTTCGGATACAATCCCCTTTGGGGAAAACGCTGGGAGGAAAAGAAAATGCGGGAGTTTATGGAGGATGACAGCTTCTAGAATATAACTTGCCATTATTTAAGGGGGTTGCATAGAGGTTTAGGACGGGTTTCGGTGTCCCAATTTGGTCAGCGTCTTGTCCGAAACGGTTCATCCCTAGAAAACGACAGTTCGGAAAACAGGATTTGAACCACCCGACCGATTTTTGGAAATTGTGGTCATGAAACAAAAAAGTCAAACAAATTCGTCTAAATCGATCAATATGGAAAATTCACAAATGGACAACAAATACCTGCGCGCCAAGGAGCGCATTGAGGCAATGAAAAAGTTTTACTCCAGTTTAGTATCCTCGTTATTTGTAATCTGCCTACTGGCGGCCATCAATTATTACACCAATCAATGGGCCTACCCTTGGTTTCTTTGGGCCGCATTCGGTTTTGGTATTGGCTTGGCTTTTAAGGCGGTTAAAGCTTTCAAGTTGAACCCTTTCTTCGGACGCGGCTGGGAAGAGCGAAAAATTAAGCAGTTCATGCAAGAAGATGAGCGAAAGGCCCGTTGGGAGTAGACTGGGGCTTATTTAGACCCCATCCAATTCAGAGCATTGAATAGTTCGGCCTGCATTCGATTACGGCCAAAACCTACAAGAATATTTGTAGAACAACTAAAACTCAAGATCATGGAAACAAACAGAAGGGACAAAAAGCAAAGGGCCCGCCAACGCGTAGCACAACTAAAGGGATTTTACATCCATTTGACCGTTTACATTATTATCAACCTATTTATCATCGTTACCTCAGTAATTGGCCAGATGAACTATGGAGGGGGCTTCGGGGATGCATTTCTCAACTTCGGCACCTTTTCTACCGCTATTTTTTGGGGTATCGGCCTAGCTTTCCACGGCGCAAAGACCTTTGGGTACAACCCCTTCTTCAGCAAGGACTGGGAGGAGCGCCAAATCCAGAAATACATGGAAGAAGATCGAAGGGATGCTGAAAAGTTTCGGAAACTGAAATAAGCGACAAGCGTTCAGAAGGGATGTACCATTAATTCCATTCAAAATGGAAAATAAAATCAACGATGAAAACTATTATTATAGAAGACGAAAAACCTTCGGCCCGTCGCCTGTCAAGACTATTGGCCGAATTGGATGTGGAGGTGACCATCATGCTCCACTCCGTCGAGGAGTCCATCGCGTGGTTTCGCGAAAACGAGCATCCTGACCTGATTTTCTTGGATATTCAGCTTTCGGACGGACTATCCTTCGAAATCTTTGACTCCGTCGACGTGCACAGCGCCATTATCTTCACCACTGCCTATGACGAATATGCCCTGCAAGCTTTTAAGCTAAACAGTATCGACTACCTATTGAAGCCCATTGACGACGAAGAACTCGAAGTGGCCGTAAAAAAATACAGAAGCCTTAAGCCCGAGCCCCAGAAGATGGCGTTGGACTTTGAGGATATCAAAAGACTACTGGTCAACCCCCTCGAACGGGAGTACAAACAACGTTTTACCGTCAAAGTGGGGCAGCACCTAAAGATTGTCAATGCCGATGAGGTGGAATGTTTTTATAGCGAAAATAAAGGTACCTACGCTGCCACTTCCGACGGCAGAAATTATTTGCTCGATACCACTTTGGAAAATCTGGAAAGCGAGTTGGAGCCCAAAATTTTCTTTCGGGTCAGTCGAAAATTCTACATCAACATCGAGCACATCAAAGACATCATTTCCTATACCAACAGCCGGCTACAAATCAAGCTGAACCGCTTTTCGGAGCAAGATATCATAGTCAGCCGGGAACGCGTACGGGATTTCAAGTTATGGTTGGAATGATTAAATATAAAAATCTGATTTATTGTCGATTAATAACGACTATAGATTTTCTTTATAGAAGGAAATTAACAGGTTTAACCCTACTTTTCGACCCTGTTTTCATCAAAGGAAGAGGGCAGCAACTTTGGGACCAACTTAATAAAAATAGGCAGTAGCACCGCCCCTCCCGGAAGCATAAAAATGGCTAGCGAAGGGATGCTTTTGAATATATCCATCAATTGGTTCTGCACCTTTTTCTTCTCCTCGGCGGTCAGGTCCCTCACTGTCGATTTGGATAGCAAAAGCATCAATTCCTTACTTTCCGAAAGTTCTTTTTGAAGGCGTTTGCTGTTGCGAAGGATCAGTTTGTTCACCACCTTAGCC
>JBAUIP010000410.1:0-1879 GCA_049683055.1 Pricia sp. | reverse complement strand
TTTGTGTTGTAGTACCATGATTGAAGCTATGGGTTTGTTTTCATGGGATGCTTCCAGAAGAAATCCCTCGCCCTTACCGACAAACTCTTTAAAAATAGTTTCAAAAAACGAAAAGGGCTGCGGGATGCTCCCGAATTTGTTCAACCGCAATCCGTGGTACATGGTATAAAAATTTTTTAGAGCGGTTTTGTCCCTCTTGATGGCAACGGTCGTTCCTGTTTTTTTCGCCTTTCGGACGTTCCTTCTGAAGGAACTGGACTGAAGGTTCTTAACCGTTGCTTTAAGGTCGTTTTTCACAACGGACCGTACATCGGCGTTTGCTCTCGCTTCTTTATGGGCTTTGATCTCCACTTCGGAATCAAGTCCGCCCTCAAGTTCGGTTTTATTTTGCTCCCGTGTTTCGGTTGGTCCGGTTGGTCCGGTTGGTATCCTATGATACAGCGCGTTCCTGGTGACTCGTCCAAAAACGGCATCATCCTGATCTTTTTCATTTTTTCCTACAGTTTTGAAAATGATAGGAGTTTCGGGAAATTTGGCCTTCAGCGCTTCGACCAAATCCCGATAATCGGCGGACCGGTCATCATCGATATCGGTATAATCGGAAAAAGGTAAGCTGACCAGTTTCTTCCCCGCGATATTATCGACCAAGGCCAAATGAAGCTTTAAATTTTGGGATTCGTCCATTGCCGTATATATGGGGAAGCCGTACATCTGTTGCAGTACCGATATCCATTTAGGGGAGTAAAAGACACTTTCGCTCCATGCGCCATTGCCAGAACGCGCAGTATCGTCGACAATTTGTCCTTCATTTGTTTGGGGAACAGCGTCCGTTCGGGATTTCACCGGTACGTGGGAAGAGGCGGCATAATCGATAATTCGAACTGACGACATGTTAGCTGTTTTGATAGATTTTCTCGATGGCCTTGATGGTTTTCATGCCCTCGGCCCCTTCCACTACTCCCCTCCGGTTTTCGATAATCTGACCGATGAGGCTATGTATCAATTGATCGTGGTTCGAGCTCGAGCCTTGATACGTACCGTATTCGTTGACGGTATCGTCGAACTCCTGATCGGCGGGCAAAGGGTAGGACTGTACGTCCCAAAACTCGATTTCGTTCAAATATTTACCCCCGATTTTGATGGTTCCCTTTTCACCGATGATGGTGATACTGCCCTCATAATTGACATTGTAGACACAGGTAGTCCAGAAAAGTGACCCGATGACCCCGCTCTCAAAACGAAGGGCCGATACCCCGGCGTCCTCAATTTCGATGTCGTGGTTTAGGGTATCCATAATGGTCTTGGACTCCTTGATTGTACCGAACCACCAGACCAAAAGATCCAAAAAATGGCTGACCTGGGTGTGCAAGGCCCCACCTTCGGATTCCTTTTTTCCCCGCCAGGGCGATTGTTGGTAATAGGCCTGATTGCGGTTCCACATCACGTTGCACTGCACCATAAAAATTTTGCCCAAGCGATTTTCTTTCAGCGCTTTTTGGGTGAGCTTGATGGGAACGTTATAACGATTTTGCTTCACCACGAAAAGGCCGACTTTGTTCTCCTCGGCCACTCGAATCATCTCCTCGCTCTCGGCGACGGAGAGTCCCATTGGCTTTTCGACAAGCACATGCTTTTTAGCCCTGGCGGCCTTTCGGCTCATTTCGGAGTGCAGCCCGTGAGGCGTACAGACACAGAGAATATCGAAATCCCCTTTTTCGAGCATTTCGTCAAAATCGGTATATGTGGCCACTTCATTTGCTATGATGGCATCTCGCCTCATCTTCTCGGTATCCGTATCGCAAACGGCGACCAGCTGGGCATCGGGCTCGTTATGGATGACGGAAACGTGGCGCTTTCCAATATGTCCGATACCTACCAC
>JBAUIP010000409.1:0-3246 GCA_049683055.1 Pricia sp. | reverse complement strand
GTTCAAGGTATTGGCATATTTGAGAAAGGTGTTGACATTGATACCGGCCTCTTTATAAAAACTCTCGAATTGGGAGCCCTTTCTTTCGGCATTGAGGTTGGGAACGCCGGTTTGGCCCCGTATGCTGTTGGGGGCAATAATATCTTTGCTTTCGTTATGCTGATAATCAACCCCAATGTTGGTGCCCAAGGTCAGATTATCCACAAATTCCCAACTGGCGGATATATTACCGATAATCTTCAATTCACTTTCCCGGTTTTGGTTCAGATTTGCGGTATTCAAAGATATAAATGGGGAATTATTGAAATCGTTACCGCCATCGCCCACAATATCCAAGCTACCATCCTCATTAAAGGGATCTAAAAACGGATAGGCAGCATAGGCATTCAGAACCGGATTATCAAGCGCCCCTGCGGCCGTCAAAGCAAAATTATTGGTCGAAAAACCGACGGATAAATTGCTGCTAAACTCGAAATTATCGTTTAAAGTGGTCGTGGTATTATTGCGCACGGTAAAACGTTGCAGGTCGCTCCTTAGTGTGATACCCTCTTGATCAAAGTATGCCACGGAGCTATAGGTGGTGGTTTTATCGTTGCCCGTGGTCATGTTGAATTCGTGCTGCTGCGTTCTGCCCGTTCTAAAAAAGATTTCCTCCCAATCGGTATTCACCATGGATTGTTCGGTGATTTCGGCATCGGTAAGATCGGCATAAGCGGCAAAGCCACGCCTACGCAGGTACGTCAAGTATTGCCGGGAATTCATGGTTTCCGTTTTGGGCGAAAAATGGTCCGATACACCGTATTGCGTCCTATACTGTAGAGATACCCCTGAGTCTTTCTCCCCTTTTTTGGTCGTGACGAGTACGACACCCCCACCGGCCCGGCTTCCATAGACCGCTGAAGCCGAAGCATCCTTTAGCACCGACACGCTCTCGATATCGTTCGGGTTCAACGACCGGAAGTTGCTGCCATCCACCGGTACTCCATCAATGACGAACAGGGGCTCTACATCGCCGTTGATCGAACTTCTGCCCCTCAAGATGACCGTAGCATCCGCCCCCGGCTGTCCGGTATTGGTCTGAATGTTCAGCCCTGCTGCTTGACCCTGCAGTATTTGGTCGAGCGAGCCAGTAGGTACCTGTTCGATACTCTCCGATTCCACTTGGGAAATCGCCGAAGTGACCTCGGAACGCTTCTCCGATCCATAGGCGACCACCACCACATCTTCTAGGGCGAATACATCGTCCCTCAAAGAAATATCGATAGTTTCAGAAGAGCCCACCTGTTTTTCCTGCTTGGCAAAACCTACATAAGAGAAGACCAGGGTCTGCTCAGGGGTGGCGTTGATGGAGTACCTACCGTCAAAATCGGTCTGGGTTCCGGTGCTTCCGCCCTTAATGTACACATTGACGCCGGGGAGAGCTGTACCCAGCGTGTCGGTCACTACGCCCGTGATCTCCCCCGTCTGGGCAGAGGCACTGACTCCGGCACAGAACAACAACCCTATTAATAAAAACCGTCGCCCCGATAGTACTAGCGCTTGTAGATTACCCTTCATAGTAAGTTTGTTAGTTTAACCCTTTGGACACATTCGATTCGAATTCCTATCCAGTTTTCCTTGGGTCAATAATTATTCTTCCCTTAAAATTAATAGAGTTTTACGATTTCAAAACCGTAACTGGGCAAAGTAGTTAAGATAGTACTACCATCTGCTAATATTATATTAATATTCGTGAGATGGAGGAGCCGTTTATACTGAAAAAATGGAATTGGATATGATAAAAACGGTAGGTAAGGGGATAAATGCCAACATTTCGATTGATATGCGACTTGTTATTAGCTCGGATGCGGGGTCGTTCACCGACCGCAGGGTTTGTAACGGTATTCTTTATCGGGAAGAATCCAATTTTTTAGGTATTTGACGGAGTTTTTGAACAGGTGGTCTATAAACTTTCCTGTTTAAGGCTACGAGGAAATCACTAAACCGACCGACCGGTTTTTATCGAACAAATGGTATGATTTTAACCTTGAATCCAAGCAAGTTTAACTGACAGACATAGTTCGATCATCAATTTTCAGGGAAAAGGTAATTCAACAGGAGAATCATTCAGAAGGAGGATTAATGGTAGTCGTCACAGGTGCTTCACCTCCACGAAAAAACTGCTCCAGTTCCTTCAAGGTAGCGGTCGAGGTTTGGATATCCTTGACGACCTCACCTTTGTTGAGAACGACGATGCGTTCGCAGACCTCGGTGACATGGATAAGGTCGTGGCTGCTGATCAGCGCGGTGACCTCCCGGTCGGTAGTCATTTCGTTGATGATGGATTTTAAGCGGATTTGGGTCGTAGGATCGAGATTGGCAAAGGGCTCGTCGAGGATGACCACTTGGGGATTGCCGATAAACGAGGCTACGATGCCTGCCTTTTTCTGGTTGCCTTTGGAAAGGTCGCGCAGGTACTTTTTTTGTCCCAAAATTTCACCATGGAAGAAATCCTCGAACTGGGATAGTAGGGCGTTGACATCGGCCCTATTCTCTCCGCGGAGTTCACCTATGAAATAGAAGTATTCTTCAGGGGTAAGGTAGCCTATCAAAAAGCTCTCGTCGATAAAGGCGGAGGTAAAGGGTTTCCAGTCTTCGCTTTGGTCGATGCGGATGTCGTTGGTTACAATGTGGCCGGTGGTGGGCTGGATCAGGTCTAGCAAAAGGCTGAAAAAGGTCGTTTTTCCTGCGCCGTTGTTGCCCACGAGCCCAAAGGTCTGGCCTTTGGGGATTTCCAGGTGCTCTAAGCTCAAAACGGTCTGCGACCCGTATTTCTTGGTGAGGTTCTCTGCTATTATCATACTTTATGGTTCAATTTTTTCTTAACTGTTTTTCTCGCCAAACCCGGCAATCATGGCATATTTCCTTTTCCGGTAGGCTTGGGTCACTTTATCCAATAGGGGTTTTCGAAGGGCGAACCCGATAATTCCTAATATTGATAAGGTCGCAATGGCTACCTCGAAGGATACAAAGGTCTTCAACACGAAATACAAGACACTGGGCACGACCAAGAGTGGAAGCAACACTAAAAATTGGGTAGCGCTGGTGCCCTGCATATTGCTAAGGGCGCTCGTGGTCAGGTCTATCCTTTTTTTATTGAAAGACCCGAAAAAGAGAATTATCGGCAAATTGACCCCCAGATTATAGAGCGCACAGGCAAAGTTGATGGCCAGGGCTTCCCATCCAAAGTACACATAGGGAACGGAC
>JBAUIP010000408.1:0-4324 GCA_049683055.1 Pricia sp. | reverse complement strand
GGATATAGGACATTTCGCCCAGAATGGTCTTCATCACGAACTTGGGTATATTGGGCAAAAACAGAGGTTTTTCGACCACCTTGGCGATTTCCTTAACCAGTTTGTTGTTCGTTACGGGGTTCGGTCCGACCCCGTTGTAGATACCCTGAAGGCTGTTCTCGACCGCAAAGAGAAAGATGCGGGCCAGATCTTCGATGTGTACCCACGATTGCCATTGCTCGCCACTGCCAAAAGCGGCACCAACGTAATTTTTTATCGGTTTGGCCATTTCGGGAAGCGCACCGCCTTTGGGCGACATGACCAGCCCTATCCTGACCTTGGCAACGTTGAAATCGAAAGTCTTGAATCGGTCGGCCTGCGTTTCCCAGACCTCGACCACTTCACCCAAGAAACTATTGTCAATTTGGGTTTCGTCTTCGGTGTAGTAGTTGGACAGTGAATCCGGATAGACCCCGATGGCGGATGCCGACACAAATGAGGTTATCTTATCATAATCCTCACGATTCAGGGTCTTGTATTTTTTGAGCGCCTTGTACAAAGTTTTGAGCGTGTTGACCCGGCTGGAAATGATGGTTTTTTTGTAGCTGTCCGTCCACCTTTTGGAGATGCTCGCCCCGGGCAGATTGATGATTGCGGTGACACCATTGAAGCATTTACCGTCGATTTCGCCTGAAGCTGGATTCCAATAATAACCGTGGTAATCCGCTTTGGTAGCGATTTTATCCTTATTGGTAGTCAGGTAGTTAACGGGAATCTTCCGGTCTTGGCATTGCCTTACGATTTCGCTGCCGATCAATCCCGTTGCCCCTGTTATCAAAATTCTCATGGGCCAAAGATAAAACATCCGATGACCACGAAAAGGGGATTTAATTTCGATTTAACAGTGAACCCGTTCAAACTTACTCTTTTACCTGCGATTTTTTCATTTTGTAGCCCTCAGCATCTCGCGTTTTCCGGGCGGACCGGGCAATCGTTCGACAGTAAATCCGACCGCCTGCATGGCGCGGCGCGCACTTCCCTTGGCGGAATAGGTTGTCAACATACCGCCCTTCTTTAGCGCACGGTACATTTTAGAAAATATCGCCTCCGTCCAGAGTTCCGGTTGTACCCGGGGACTAAAGGCATCGAAATAAACAAGGTCGTATTGGTTTTCATCCGCGATTTCGGAAAAATTCTTTTGTTGTTTTAATAGGATGAAGTCCTCGGTCAGTTCAATATCCTGATCCCATTCCCCTTCGTGCATTCTTTGAAATTCGAAGGCATGGTCTTCTGCGGATAGTTCGGACACATAATTGAGATGCCGGAGTTCTTGATGGGAAATAGGAAACGCTTCGACCCCAGTGTAGTTCACCGAGATGTTTAGCTTGGGGGTTTCCAGAAACGTGATGAACGCATTGAGGCCGGTGCCGAAACCGATTTCCAATAGGTTGATTTTACGGTCTGGAAAAAGGGATAGGCCGTGCTTGATAAAAACATGGTAGGCCTCTTGGATGGCGCCGTGTTTGGAGTGGTACTGCTCATTCCAGTCCTCTATTTGGATGGTCGTTGAGCCATCGGCGGTCGTGATTATCGTGCGCTTCAAATCCTTACTTTTGGAACCATCCCTGTTCAAATAACTCCTGTTTCAAATCACTCCTCTTCCAGCAGCACTCCATCCGCCTCAAAACCGTAGGTTTTTTTGGCTTCCGTAATCCGGGCGATTTCCGAATCGGATTTCCCACCGTCTTTGGCGTAGTGTTTTTGATCTTCGACGGACATTTCTTCCACAAAGGCCTTGCCGTTGACGATGACCTCACGGCCCTCGATATCCTTCGGCATAAAGAATCCATAATCCTTAAAGCGGACCATGGTCTGCTGCCCGTCGGGCAATTGTAGGCGCATCCAACATCCTTTGGCCTTGCAGACGTCGGTGACGGTGGCCCTGACCTTGGTATTTATGGTGTCGGCCACTTGCATTTTGCTGTATTTTTTGGACAGCTTCTTTTCGGATATCGCATCCTCCGCATCGATCGGTGCCCCTAAAGCCAAGTAACCTGTCGTAGTTTCCGAAGAAGCAGCACCGGTATTCTCGACATCCTGCGCATGGCATCCTATTATTACCAGTAAAAAGACGGTCAAAATGTTAAATTTCTTCATATCCCGTAAAACTTGTATATCCACTGCAAAACTGGACATTTTTGGCCGAAAAAAGAAGAGTGCGAACTAAAGAATGTGTAATTTTAATCCCTTAAAGTAAAAAAAATATGGATACGACCGCCCAGAACATCGCGATTGAAAAAGTAAATACCTCCAAAATCAATGAGGTCGACTTCGATAATCTGAACTTCGGTAGCGTTTTTACCGACCACATGCTGGTCTGCGACTTTAAAAACGGAGCCTGGGAGGCGCCTAAAATCGTACCCTATCAGCCCTTGACCCTGGAGCCTTCAAGTAAAATTTTCCACTATGGCCAGTCCATTTTCGAGGGGATGAAGGCTTATAAGGATGCCGATGAAAAAGTGTGGCTCTTCCGCCCGCTCGAAAACCACAAGCGCTTCAACATTTCGGCACACCGGATGGCGATGCCCGAGCTGCCAGAGGATATCTTTATGGACGGGCTCAGGACCTTGGTGGACCTTGAGAAAAAATGGATTCCCACAAAGGACGGTAGTGCCCTGTACATCAGACCGTTTATGTTCGCCTCGGGAAAAGGCTTTCACGCCTCGCCCGCCGATGCCTATAAATTTTTGATTTGCTTGGCACCATCGGGCTCTTATTTTTCAGGTAAGGTCAAAGTTCTGATCGAGGAAAAATACTCCCGTTCGGCCGATGGCGGCACCGGATTCGCGAAGGCGGGCGGCAACTATGCCGGGCAATTCTATCCCACCCAATTGGCGGCCCAAAAAGGCTACCATCAGGTCATTTGGACGGACGACCACCATCATCAAAACATCGAGGAGGCCGGGGCGATGAACATTTTTGTTCGCATCGGTGATACCTTGATCACTGCCCCAGTAAGTGACCGGATATTGGACGGTATTACGCGCAAAAGCATCCTACAGCTTGCCGAAGATGAGGGCATCCCCACCGAAGTGCGGAAAATTAAGGTCGACGAGGTGGTCGAAGCTGCCAAAAACGGAAGCCTAAAAGAAATGTTCGGCGCCGGTACCGCGGCGGTCGTATCTCCCATTGCCACTTTTGGATACCGCGATACGGATTACGACCTGCCGGAAATGGAGGACACGTACGCTTCCCGGTTTAAAAAACGGATTATCAATATTCAGTACAATCGGGCGGAAGATCCTTTCGGATGGCGTTACAGTATTTAGTACTTTAAAATCATGGGGGCCAAAACGGGCCCGAAATTCCTTTTATGTTCAGCACCGGACAGATAATTTTTGCCATTGCCTTCGCGGTCGTCTTTATCGCCGTTATCGTCTTGTCCTATCAAAAAGACAAAAAATGGCATGCCAAGAACTACAAGGGGGTCAAGTGGGTCGCGTTTTCTTTTCTGACTTTTATCATATTGTTGTTCTGCATTAAATTTTTGCTAAAAAACTGATTCTCATGTTGCGTTTTCCGAAAAAAGACGGTTCGCGAAGGCGAAATTCAGGTTTTGTGCGTATATCATACCAAATAACGTATTTTTGCGTTGTTTATTCAAAGGGCAAACGATGTTAAGTTTTTTTACCATACTTCTGATATTGGTCGGGGCCAACGCCTTGTTCATGATTTTCAGTCTCGCAGGGCCATCCAACGGAGCTAAAAAATCCGCCGGTTCGCGCGTTGAACCTTCCTCTTCTTCCAAAGTATATCCCATGAAATCCGTTACTTCCAAACTGAAGAAAGCTGTTTAGACTTTTATAGCGGCTAGGAAAATTCGGAAAAACTTTAGCGGTCGGGCGAAATTTTGTTATCCGGCAATAATCAGCGGTTGGGCGAAATTTAAGCGGTTCGGCAAAAATTCAGTGACTCGGCAAAAATTCAGCACTTCATCAGATCCTTAGCTCTACGCCATATCTTCCTAGCGTTCGTTACTTCGCGGAAAACATAATTGAATCGATTTCCTTAATTTGCGTCGATGAAACAGTGGTTGCTCGTTTTTATCGGCGGCGGATTCGGGAGTTTGCTCAGATACCTCATCTCCAAAACCTTTAATGACTATTTCGCCCATTTTTATTTGGGTACTTTTCTCGTCAATGTTTTGGGCTGCCTGTTTATCGGGATTATCTTGGGCCTTTCCATGAAAGGCAACTATCTTTCCGAAAATCAGATTTTGATTTTGGCCACCGGTTTTTGCGGGGGTTTTACCACGTTCTCCACTTTCGCCTTCGAAAAACACTCC
>JBAUIP010000407.1:0-2846 GCA_049683055.1 Pricia sp. | reverse complement strand
GAAGATCAAGACATCAAGCAATTAAAAGACTTGATTGAAAGCCACTACAACGCGACCTTGAGCCCTCTAGCACAGCGCATTCTCGAAAACTGGGAAGATTGCCTTCCAAAATTTGTCAAAGTATTCCCCGAGGAATACCGAAAGGCACTTATCCGTTTGGAGGAAGAGAAATTGCAGACCACGTAAGGGCAGCGCATTTAAATTGAACTAAACTTATTTTAATTCGGGAGGTATGCGAAACTGCGACCTACCGCAACAATACAGACAATCAAAAATGGGAAAGATAACCGGATTTTTGGAAATCGAAAGAAAAGATGAGACCTATGCCCCAGTTGAGGAGCGGGTCAAAAATTACAAGGAGTTCACGAAGCCGCTGGACGAGAAAGACCTTAAAGATCAAGGTGCACGCTGTATGGATTGTGGCATCCCCTTCTGCCATAGCGGATGTCCCTTGGGCAATCTTATTCCCGATTTCAACGACGCCGTGTACCGAGGCAAATGGGACAAGGCCTCCGAAATCCTCCACGCTACCAACAATTTCCCGGAGTTTACCGGACGCTTGTGCCCCGCTCCCTGTGAGGAAGCCTGCGTTTTGGGTATCAACGAAGACCCAGTAACTATCGAGAATATCGAAAAAAACATTGCAGAGACCGCCTTTGAAAAAGGATGGATCAAACCGGAGCCGCCCGAAACACGTACCGATAAAAAAGTAGCAGTCGTTGGTTCTGGTCCTGCCGGTCTGGCCGCGGCACAGCAATTGAACCGTGCCGGCCATCACGTAACCATCTTCGAACGCGACGAAAAACCAGGCGGACTTCTCCGCTACGGTATCCCCGATTTCAAGATGGAAAAACACATTATCGACCGCAGGACTGCCGTTATGGAAGCGGAAGGGATTGAGTTCCGTTGCGGCGTTCACATCGGGAAAGACATCAAGGCCGACGATTTACAGAACCATTTTGACGCTATC
This sequence comes from Pricia sp., assembly GCA_049683055.1. Lineage (GTDB taxonomy): Bacteria > Bacteroidota > Bacteroidia > Flavobacteriales > Flavobacteriaceae > Pricia. Next base: position 1,876 of record JBAUIP010000407.1, on the reverse strand, counting down.
GTCTTGTGCGGTGGCGCGACCGTGCGCAGAAACCTTCCGATTGAAGGTTCTGACCTTAAAGGTGTTGTTCAGGCAATGGATTTCCTTCCACAGAACAACCGAAGGGTCGACGGTACTAAAAAATTTGATAACGAAATTCTGGCGACCGGAAAAGACGTGGTCGTAATCGGCGGTGGCGATACCGGATCGGATTGTATCGGAACCTCATTCCGGCAAGGGGCCAAATCTGTATCCAACTTCGAGATCATGCCCATGGCCACGACCGAGCGTCCTGAGAACCAACCTTGGCCGTTTTGGCCGATGCGCCTGCGTACCAGTTCCTCCCACAAAGAAGGAGGCGAACGTTTTTTCAGCATATCCACCAAACGCTTTGTAGGGGATAAAGACGGAAACCTGACCGGATTGGTGACCGCACAGGTAGAATGGATCAAGGATGCCGAAAAAGGCATGACCCTCAAAGAAGTCGAAGGCACCGAAAAGGAATGGAAATGCGAATTGGCCCTACTAGCCTTAGGCTTTACCGGTTCGGAAATGAGCATCGCCGAGCAGTTGGGTCTACAAGCCGATGGCCGAACGAATATCAAGGCAACCGAACAGGATTACATGACCAACGTTCCCGGCGTATTTGCCGCCGGTGACCAAAGACGGGGCCAGTCCCTTATCGTTTGGGCGATATCCGAGGGACGTCAAGCTGCTTATCATGTAGATACCTTTTTGATGGGCGAATCGGAACTTCCGCTTAAGGGCGAGGGGGATTTGCCTAGGGTGTAGCGCTCCGCCCAAATATTTTAGAAGTGACGGCTAAAATCGAATTAGCCAATTTACGGGTTGTTTAATGGAATAGAATGAAAATCGGTAAGAAAATACGAAAGCATTTTTCCATTACGACTACCCGTTTCAATCAACAAAACGAACTTCGAAAAATAAAGGAGTATCGTAACAGCTCCCTAGACCAAGTTGCAGCCGCCATCACTAGCGTAAAGAACAAGAATTTTACCAAAGAAGACCGGCAAGCTTTTCAAAATTGTGAAAATTACAGAAACGAATTACTGCAAGACGAGACGCTAATTTCGTATGAAATTTTTGGCTCCGACCAAACCGCGAAGGTGAAGGATATCTGCAAAAATGCAGCATCGAGCCAAGAATGGTGCCAGTTTCTCTATTTTCTTGCCAAGAAAACTAAAGCTTCGAACATACTAGAAATCGGGACCAACTTAGGCATTTCAGGCAGCTATACTTTAGAAAGCATTCGTGACTACCCGAATGCAAAGCTGACTACGATGGAAGGTCTTCCGCAGCTGTGTAAAATATCAGGTAAGCAATTTGCATCACTTGTGCCGAGCGATAAATATGATATAATAGAAGGACTATTCGACACTACCTTTCCAAAACTTCTGACAGATGCTATTCAGTTCGATTTACTTTTTATCGATGGGAACCATCAAAAAGAACCGACCCTCCACTATTTTGAAGCTCTGAAAAATAAAATCAATTCCCCTGCCATCTTCGTTTTCGACGACATCAATTGGAGCAGCGACATGCAGGAAGCTTGGGAAATTATCAAGAACGATAGTGGAGTAAATTTCACGATTGACCTATACAAGCAGGGCGTTGTAATCATTGACCAGCAGGATTCAAATCAAAACGTACAGTTTTCACTTCATCTGGCGTATTAGGAACCAATATTTTTTTGGATTTGAAACAAAAAAAAAGCACCCATCGCGTGGCGATAAGTGCTTTTCGAGGTAAGGCGGCGACCTACTCTCCCGCCCTCTCGGGCAGTCCCATCGGCGCTGGCGGGCTTAACTGCCCTGTTCGGGATGGGAAGGGGTGCGCCCCGCCGCCATGGCCACCTGAAACTTTGATATCTTATGAC
>JBAUIP010000406.1:0-13749 GCA_049683055.1 Pricia sp. | reverse complement strand
AGTTGCCACGGAAATAATCGAGGTTGGAGGCATCGGCCAGGGCGGGTATCTCATCGTCTTTCCAAACGGAGAAGGCCTCTTCGCGTTTTCTTAGGCCGTTCATGTGGCGGTTGTAGTTGGTGAGCAGCCGTTGATGCTTCCCTCGGATGAGATTTTTGAGCATGCCTTTGAAGGAGGGGTCGTGGAGGGAGCTGTGCCAGCGGTATCCGGCATAAACCTCGTCACCTCCGTCGCCTCCCAGAATCACCTTGTGGGTCTTGGCCGCCAGTTGGGATACATAATAATAGGGCATCATTGAGGAGACCGCGTAAGGCTCGTCGTAGAATTCGGATTGGTGGAACAAAGTGGCCCAATAATCCTCCTCGTTTTGGAGCACTTGGGCCTGGTTTGGGGTCTCGTAAATATCGGCAATCTGTTTGGCCAGATGGTGCTCGCTGTTCTTAGAGTTGGCAAAGCCAAGGGTAAAACTGTCCAGGTTGTGGCCTAGTTCTTTGGTGTAATGAAGCACGGCGGTGGAGTCGTAGCCGCCGCTCAGGAAAAGTCCCACCGGGACATCGCTGGTCAGATGGCCTTCGACGGCGTTTTTGAGCAGGGATGCGGAAATTTCGTGCGCCTCTCCCCTATCGATAATGTTTGACGCGGTCGGAAGCGTGTAATATCTTTGGATGTTCAAGTCTTGATGGTTTGTCGGAGATCTTCGGCCGGGGTTGCCCTTCGAAGAATTTGTGCCGGGGTTGACTGCCAAAGGACTTTTGCTTTGGTTATCCTTCGAAGAACTTTGGCCATTACGGGTCGTTAAAGAACCTCTGCCTTGATTGCCCGTCGAAAAGCTCAAACTGTGCCCGGGCGGCAGTTTTTTTATATGTTCCCAAGGCGTATGTGGATGCGGTACATATCCGTAGTTGAAATAGTCGGCGAGAGATTGCTTCCGAATGCTTCGGTCGAGCGAGGAATCTTTTAAGATGGCCTTGATTTCGGAGGCGAACAGAAAACGCTTGCCATCGTGGTAGTAAACAAAGGGTTTGATGCCAAAACGGTCACGGGCGCAATGGAACTGGCCGGTTTTTTCATCGTACAGGGCGAAGGCGAACATACCGTTCACCCGTTGGAGCAGGCCATCGAGTCCCCAAGTCTCGAAACCGTGGATCAGCACCTCGCCATCCATATTCGAAGAAAACCGGTGTCCCGCTGCCTTTAACTCCTTGCGGAGTTCCAGGTGATTGTAGATTTCCCCGTTAAAGGTGAGCCAGAGGGTCTTGTCCTCATTCGGCATAGGTTGTTGACCGTCGTCGCTCAAATCGATGATGGACAGGCGGCGGTGGCCTAATGCTACCCTATCTCCATTTAAGTAGGTGGCTCCGGCACCATCGGGACCCCGGTGCAGCATTTGGTCCCGCATGGTCTCAAAAGTCTCCCGCCGGATGGGTCGTTCGCTAAAATATCCAAGAATGCCACACATAGTTAAGAGTCCAGTTTTGAGTTTAGGTTACGAGATGGGTTTAAAGCTTGGGTTACGAGCCGAGATTTAAGGTTAGTGTATCGCGATAAAAGGTCTTGAACCGCAGCTGCGGCAAGGCGATTTTTTCGGTATAGATGATATGTAGTTTTCGAAAGGGTCGCCGCTGTGGAGGCTCCAAATTTTGCTGGTTGGGTCCGGATTGCATATGGATGAACGGGGATATATTGGAAATCGCCTTGGGGTCGTAGTCCAATTTGTTGGCGGTGAAGGTCCTGATAAACGTTTCATATTCGGCGGTCTTTTCTGGGCTGCTGACCTCCCAGCCATATTCGTCGCGGAAGGCTTGGAGTTCTTTTTGGAAGTTCAGGGCATTGTCCTCAATTTCAAGGGTGTCACTTTCCCTTCGAGTGTCGCTTTCATTTCGAGTGTCGCTTTTACTTCTAGTGTAGCTTTCGCTTGGAGCGCTACCTTCACCGTACTTCCCCTCGCGGTAGCGATCCAGAATCGCTATAAGCTTTAGGTTCTTACTATTTCCCAAGGTGGCGCTGACGGGTCGCTCGTTGCGCGAAAAGTAAAACCGGTTCTTGGCAAAGCCTACGTCGTAGGGGGCGAAAAAGGTAGGGTTTAAGGCCTTGGTATTTCCTCGTCCATCGTCTAAAATATAGGTAAAGGTATTGAGATATCCTGAATCGTACCAGGCTAGAGTGGTGACCCGATGGAAGAGTAGGTTGAACCCGATAAAGGCGAGGAATAAGAGGGAAGGTTTCCATCCCCAGAAATTCCGCAAGCTTTTGGAATAGAATGCCCAAACTACCAAAATAAGGGTTTCGAGGATAATCCACTGCCAAAAGAAGATACCGCTCGCCAAGTAGACCCCGAGGTGAAAGAGGGTCAGGGCGGCCATGGCCAACAAGGCTATCCAGCGGCGGAAGACCAGTACGAAGGGTAAGAGTAGCTCAGTGATGACGCATCCGATTTGTAATAGGATGCGATTATCGCTGATAAACTCCCCCAAAGTGATTTTAGTGTCCTGGGCAAAAGAATGCATCCAGCCCACGTCGACCGCTGCCGCGTAAAGGTTGTAGAGGTTGTTCTGTAAGGGCCATCCCATTCTGTATTTGCCCCATCCGGCCTGAATGTACCAGATGGCCATCAGGGACAGGATCAGGTAGGCCGGCAGATGCCCCCAGCGTTTGGATAGCGATTTCGGGGCGAGATGACAGAGCCAGATGATAAGCAAAAGAGGAAGTACCAAGGATTTGTGGGTATGATCGTATCCGATGATATCGGGGTGGCCGAGCTGTTGGGTAAAGACCACCAAGGCGGTCGCGAAAAAGGGAATTAGGGAGGGAAAGGCCAAAGTAAGCACTCCCAAAATGGCGATGAGGATGCGGTCGGTCACGAACCAGGCGTCAAAAAAGTGGTTGTACTCCATCAGCGAGAGGGCGTAGATTTGCATCACGACCAAGGCGATAAGCACTACGCGGGGGAACAATTGCAGATTTAGGAGGTTGGTTTTGCGGACCACGAGATGAATCAAGCCGACCAGCATAAGGGCAGCGAGCAGATACTTTTTGAAGGAGGATATCTCAAAGATGTCGGTTAATACGATGCCATCGGTGTAGAAATTTTCGGCCAGAACAAAATCGAAAATAGGGGAAATCAATTTGAGCAAAAGCAACAGTGAAATTCCAACCGCGAGGGTTAAAAATGTGCTTTTAGATGACTTTGAGAACGTTATCATGGGTGCAGCAAATTCCAAGTACTAAATTCCAAATTCCAAGATTGTCACATCGAGCGCGGTCGAGATGGCAAATTCCAAATCGGTTGCAGTTCTAGAAATTGACTTGTGGCCTAGAGACTCCGAAACAGCTGTCTCACGGTGAATCCTATCGAACCGACTACCGGCATTGGGGCAAATCGGATGTTTTTTTAAATCATACCGTAATCCTTATCCTTAAAATGCTCCCTGATGGCCTCGATGTTGGTGATATTGTCATAAGTCTTAATCAGTTTTTTGGTTTTCGGGGCGGGCTTGCCGATATCCTCAATGTTTAGATGGTTCCAGATTTTGGCGAAATTGAAGTCGGCTGCGGTAATCTGTTCGTAGGTCAGCTCCAAGTGGTTTCTGTCCTTTAGGAGCGACTGCCAGAGGGCGACATCTTCTCGGGTCTTTTGGCAGAACCATTCCAACATTTCGATATCCATTTCGATGTCGGTGGGCTTGATGTCGTCGGCGGATTTGCTCGTCCACTGGTCCAAAGTGCGGGCGCGGTACCAAGAAACGGCGGCAGCCAAGAGGTTTTCGCGGTGGAGCATGATGACCTTATAGTCCTTATCCAAAAAAATGTTGTGGATTTCGTCGGTGTAGAGGGTACCACCGTGGAATTTGATGCCCATGTACTTGCCGGTAGCCTCGTTGCTGCGGGTCTCGAAATAGCGTTCTACGAACTCCGCCGTGTTGCGGGATTCCCTTTCGGAAGGCGTGTCCTGCAGGCTGTCAAAACGGTCGCGCTGTTCGGGGTCGTCGTCGAACAACTGGCCGGTAAAGGGCATGACGCCGAGCGAATCTAGATATTTTAACCATGGCGCGTCGGCCTTAAAGACTTGTCCGAAAAAGGAGACATCCCGGTGGTTGCCCATGATGCCGGTCATCATATTGCTCCCACTGCGTTGGTGACAGATAATGATAAAGCGATCACGCTTTTTTAGTCCGGACTTGTATAAAACTTTGTTCAGTAAACTCATAAAATTTCCTGTTTCCATTCGGCCTTGTCCAACAATAGATGGCCATGTTTTTGGGGCTGCACGCCTACGCCGGTCCCGTAGAAATCCCGTTCGGTGACCAGCATGGTACATACATTATATATCTTATCCTGTGCCTTGCCGACGGTGCCCATCCACAAATCGATGGTGTAGGCGCCGGGGGCCACCATAAGACGCGGGACCTGAACGGTGATCCTGTTACGGCCCTGGTTGAGGCTGATGGTCTTACCGTGTACCTTTGTATCCAAGGTGGTCAGAACCTCACGGTAGGATTTGGCGACCTTAATGGCCATTTCGACATCGTCAAGCTTGCGTTCGGCATCGATTTGCAGGGCCACTTCAAAGGGTTCGCCCGGAATGATGGGCTGGCCGCCGTTGAGTTCGATATGTACGAATTTGGCCAGGCCCTCCCCTTCCCTGTCGGTGCGTTCGCTGAGCTGGGCATCGGTTTTGGCGAGATTGAGGTCCTGATATTTGTCGATGGTCTCTGCGGTGGTGCCGCTAAAGGTGAGCATCCCGTTTTCCATGAGGATGCAGCGGGAGCAGAGGCCCTCGATGGAGTTCATATTGTGGCTGACAAAGAGGATGGTACGTCCGCTAGATTTTACCTCATCCATCTTCCCCATGCATTTTTGTTGGAAGGCCAGATCGCCTACGGCCAGTACCTCGTCGATGATCATAATATCCGGCTCGAGGTGTGCCGCTACGGAAAAGGCCAGGCGGACTTTCATCCCGGAGGAATAAAACTTGACGGGAGTATCAATATGCCTTTCCACCCCGGAAAAGGATACGATCTCGTCGAATTTCTTTTCGATTTCCTTTTTCGACATCCCAAGGATTGTCCCGTTTAAAAAAACATTATCGCGTCCGGTCAGCTCGGGATGGAAACCGGTACCGACTTCCAACAAGGAGGAAATCTTCCCCTGAATTTCAATTTTTCCTTGGGTCGGCTCGGTAATCCTACTTAAAACCTTTAAAAGGGTACTTTTTCCGGCGCCATTTCGTCCTATTACTCCAAGAACTTCCCCCTCATCCAAATGAAAACTAACATCCTTGAGCGCCCACATGGCGTTGGGATCATTTTCCAGACTGAAACGCGTCATATTATAGATGCGCTTGAAATTAGTTACGGGCGCCTTGATCCACGAATTGACCATCCCCCGAATGCTATGTTCCTGTACGAGTTCACCTACGCGATACCGCTTCGAAACTCCCTCTGCCGTGATTGCCTTGTTTGCCATTATGCGATATCTGCTATGTTCTTTTCCACTTTTCTAAAATACAGGGTGCCTAACATAAACATAATGAAGGCCACGATGCTGCCGCGCAATACCATATCCCAAGGAAAACTTTTGGTGCCCAAGAAAATGGAGCGCATACCCTCTACCACCCCCACCATGGGATTGCAGGTGTACAGAAAATAATATTTCTCGGGAATGATTTCGATGGAATAGACCGCGGGAGCCGAATACATCAGCAGGCCGGTAATCAGGGCGATGACGTAGACCACATCGCGGTACCGGATGGACAGGGCCGCCAATAGGTTGCCGAGGCCGAGGGATGCCATGACCATGATGAGCCAAAGGGGAAGCACTAAAAAGATATCCCAACCCGGATAGTAACCGTAATAGATCAGCAGGCCGACCATGACCACGAAGCCCACGGCAAAATCCAATAACTGGGCAAAAACCACCGATATCGGTAAGACCAGCCGGGGAAAATACACTTTGGACAGCATCGCCTTGTTGGTGACCAACGAATTGGTCGCATTGCTAAGCACGTTACTAAAATAGGTCCATGGTACTTGGGCAACGAAAGCGAACAAAAAATAGGGCGACCCATCGGAATCGAGTTGGGCCAGATTTCCAAAAATTACGGTAAAGACCAGGGTCTGGACCAAGGGCTGTACCACCGCCCAGAGCACGCCTAAAATAGACTGCGCGTACTTGGCCTTGATACCGCGTATCACCAGAAAATAAACGAGGTCTTTCGCCGCGTAGATTTCCCTGAAGTTGATTAATTTCCACCCGCTGGAGGGTTGGATTACCGTGGTTTCCTTGGCCAAAGCTAGCTTTATTTTTTTGAACGCGCTAAAGTAGGTATTCTGATAGCCCTACCCAATGAAAATGGCGAATATTAGACGAAGTGCCCTATGATTCGGGGAGCCGCACGTTTGCTATACGGCCATTCCCGCAGCGACGGTTTCGTTTGTTTGTTCATCAATCAAAATGATACTACCGGTAGTTCGGTTTTCCCTGTATGAATCAATCATCAGGGGTTTGGTAGTCCTGATTTTCACCTTACATATATCGTTCATTCCAATTTCAAGGTCATCGCTTTTTCTGCTGAGGGAATTGATATCGATTTTATAAAGGACCTCCTTGATTATTGCCATTTGCTCGTTGGTAGTATGCCTAACGAGATATCTGGCCCTGGGTCTGGCCGGGCTGTCGTTCAACCAGCACAGCATCACCTCGATATCTTGGGAAACCGTCGGTTGATTTTTCGTTCGTACGATCATATCGCCCCGGCCAATATCAATATCGTCTTCAAGAGTAAGGGCTACCGACATCGGTGCGTAGGCCTCTCCTACGGAAGCGCCCGAACGGTGGATACTTTTAATTTTCGAACTGAAACCTGACGGTAACGCGGTAATGTCATCACCGACCCGAAACACGCCACTGGCGATGGTGCCGGCATACCCGCGGTAGTCCAAATGGTCGTCGCTTTGGGGGCGAAGTACGGTCTGCACGGGAAAGCGTGCATCCACCTTATTGATATCACTGCTAATATGCAGATGTTCTAAAGTGTGGAGCAAGGGTGCGCCGCGATACCAAGGCATGTTGTCGGAGTGATTCACCACGTTGTCACCGAGCAAGGCACTGATGGGAATGAACCGAATATCGGTAATCAACAATTTTGAAGAGAATTCCTCGAATTGTTGTAAAATACTATCATAGGTTTCCTCCTTAAAATCCACTAAATCCATCTTATTGACACATACGATCAGATGGGGAATATGCAAGAGCGAGGCGATAAAGGCGTGCCTTTTGGTCTGTTCGATGACGCCGTGCCGGGCATCAATAAGGATAACCGCGGCATTGGCGGTCGAGGCCCCGGTAACCATGTTTCGGGTGTACTGGATATGGCCCGGCGTATCGGCAATGATAAATTTTCGCTTTGGGGTGGTGAAATAACGGTAGGCCACGTCAATGGTGATACCTTGCTCCCGTTCGTCCCGGAGTCCATCCGTGAAGAGGGCGAGGTCAAGGCCATTGTGGCCTTTCTGCCGGCTAGTATGCTCGATGGCCTCCAATTGATCTTCGAAGATGGCTTTGGAGTCATAGAGCAACCGACCGATCAGGGTGCTTTTTCCGTCGTCGACACTTCCTGCGGTCGTGAACCTTAATAATTGACTGCTGTTGATTTCCATCTATACCTTATATATGACTTCAGTGAACACTTTTTCCGGTCGGAAATCAGTGTTTTAGAAGTATCCCTGCTTTTTTCTATCCTCCATGGCCGCTTCGGACCGTTTATCATCCGTTCTATTGCCGCGCTCGGTCTGTTTCATCACCGCGACTTCCTGTACGATTTTTTCCAAAGTATCCGCCTCGGATTCCAGTCCGCCCGTAATGGTAATATCCCCTAGAGTTCGGAACCGTACTTTTTTGGTTTCGACCTTTTCGTCAGGACCTAGTTTTAGAAACTCCGAAAAGGGAATCCAAGAATCGTTTCGGCGGACCACTTCCCTGCGGTGCGCCAAGTACAAAGAGGGAATCGCAATTTCTTCCCGTTGGATGTAGTTCCAAACATCCATTTCAGTCCAATTGCTGATGGGGAAGACCCTAAAATGCTCCCCTTCAAGGTGCTTGCCATTAAAAAGATGCCAAAGCTCGGGCCTTTGGTTCTTTGGATCCCACTGGCCGAAATCGTCCCGATGGGAAAAAAAGCGCTCTTTGGCCCTTGACTTTTCCTCATCCCTTCTTCCGCCACCGATGGCACAATCAACGTTATGCTGTTCGATGGCATCTAACAAAGTGGTAATCTGAAGGGCGTTGCGGGTAGCGTTCTTTCCTTTTTCCTCCACTACCCTACCCGTATCGATGGACTCTTGCACGGAACCCACGATAAGCCTCAATCCGAGGGAATCGATCAAATCATCCCGAAATTGGATGGTTTCGGGAAAGTTATGCCCCGTATCTACGTGCATCAAAGCAAAGGGAATTTTACAGGGATGGAAGGCCTTTCGGGCCAAATGGGTGGTGAGTATCGAATCCTTTCCTCCTGAAAATAGGATGACGGGATTTTCGAACTGCGCCCAGACCTCGCGTAAAACGTAGATGGCCTCGGCTTCAAGTTCATCCAAATAATTCAAATAATATTTAGCCATTATCAGTACTTAATTTGTTTTTGAGAACCTCAAAAATGGTCTTTACCGATTCCGATATCCCCTGCTCCTCGGTCAGTTCGACATCGGGGTTCAAGGGCACTTCGTAAGGTGCCGAGATACCGGTCATATTTTTGATCTCACCTTTGCGGGCCTTTTCGTAAAGTCCTTTTACATCTCTTTGCTCGCATACCTCGAGACTGGTATTGACGAAAACCTCTACATAGTTCTTGGCCCCGACGGTTTTACGAATGAACTGCCGGTCTTTCTCGTAAGGGGCCACAAAAGCTGCCAACACGACCGTTCCCGCATCGATAAACAGCTTGGCAATCTCTCCGATACGTCGGTTGTTTTCCGAACGGTCTTCAGGGGTAAAGGTAAGGCCCCGGTTGATACCCCTTCTAATATTATCGCCGTCCAGCACATAAGTACGGATGTTCTCTTTGAACAGCTTTATCTCCAGCGCGTTGGCGATGGTGGATTTTCCCGATCCGGACAGGCCGGTGAAAAAGACCAAGAAGGAGTTATGTCCGTTGAGCGTTCGGCGCTCGTCCCTCTGTATTTTGTAGGTCTGCTTGATTATATTTTTTTCCTTCTTCATTGTGTTTCCCTTGTATCCAATCCGAAATCGATTCGGTACCAAGCCCGTTCATGGAGGTAATATAAAACCATTTTCGTAATAATTTCGAAGGTACCGATTTTAAGGCCCATCATCGGGTCTCCGGTCATAACCCAAGATATTATTATCGTATCCAAGGTACCTACCGCCCTCCAAGAAACCGTTTTGAGCAGATGACGTTTTCGGCTTTCGGCAATGCGAACGGTCAGCCAGATGCGCTCGTGGAGATAATATAACAGCATTTTGGTCATGGTTTCCGCCGCCCCTATCTTGAGGCCCGTCATCGGATTTCCCGTAATGATCCAGGATAAGATGATGGTATCAAGCGTACCGACCATGCGCCAGGTGATGGTTTTGGCCAGATTCCGCTTGTAGGATACTTTCGTCATTACGAACGTGCTGAAGTTCCGACCAAGAAATGGGGATTCAGTAGATTTTCTTTGTTGTAGACCAGTTCTTTTTGAGTGTCCTGCGCGATAACCTGAAGTCCGACGGCCGAGCATATGGCATGGCCGGCGGCGGTATCCCATTCCATCGTGGGCGCAAATCTCGGATACACATCCGCCTCCCCCTCGGCGACCAGGCAGAACTTAAGGGAGCTGCCCCTGGAGATGATTTCGACCGTTTCATATTTCGCTTTGGATGCGTCGATAAATTGGGATGTTTCCTTATTCATGTGCGAGCGGCTACCGACCACCCGGAGGATGTTTTGCTTAGGTGAATCTTCTAGGAATCCATCTTTGTGGATGCTCTCTTTTTGGGATGCTTCTTTCCGCGCTTCCATATTGGGATAAATACGATTATCCTCGGCAAAAAGTTCGGCCTGCATGCCCCTTTCGTCGGTCGGCAAGTCGTGTCCGTGATCCAGTACCTTTTTATAAGCCTTTCCCTCAGCAACATCCGCGAAATACAGCTTTCGCGACACCGGAACATAGATGACACCCAAAATCGGCCTGCCCTTATCGCAAAAAGCGATGTTGACGGTAAACTCCCCGGTCCTTTTTATGAATTCCTTCGTGCCGTCGAGCGGGTCGACCATCCAACAGGTAGCCCAGTTTTTACGTTCGGAGAAGTCCAGCTGCTTGTTTTCCTCGCTGATAATAGGATGTCCGGTTTCCCACAGGTACTTATTGATGACCCTGTTGGCGTTCATATCCGCTTTGGTCAAAGGAGAGTTGTCATTCTTTTTTTCCACTTCGATTTCAGGAAGGTCGTAGATTTTTAGGATTTCCTTGCCGGCGTGTATGGCGGCTCGAATAGCGAGGATTAGGTTTTGAGTCATCGAAATGGGGGATTCTGATTATGGACAACGCACGAAAATAAGGACAATACTTGGGTTGACGAAACAGATTATTAAGTTAATAAAACGTTAAAGTCTATTGTTAAGAAATCCATAATATGAGCATAACCCGTAACAATAACAGGTCAATCGTCGATTTTTTTTGCATTTCACCGTACTTTAGTTTTGAAAAAAACTATGTTAAAGTTTTCGTCAGTCCATTTGCATTTCTATTTTTGCACCCAATAACATGCATTTCATCGATTATTTTTGCATTTTGTCGACCATGGAAACTCCATAGCATCAATTTTTAACTCGAACAGTAACCAGCGACTTACTTATGAAACCCTACCCTGTCCCCAACGTTATAAAGTTCCTGTGCTTTATTGTATTAACATTTGCCATCAACTACTCCTGTAGTAAAGACGAGGAGTTGTTAAAGGATGCCGTACTCAACGCCCCGACCGAAACGGTTGAGGACGCAACGAACGACACCGATGAGAGGGAGGAAACAGAAACAGATTCCGTAGTAGCCCCCGAAACGGTTGTAGAAGAAGAAACAGATTTCGAGGAAGAACTTACGGCCAAGATTTACGAGACCCGAACTACCGTATTCCCCTCTATCAACGATGCCCACCTTCAGGGGGGTGACGGATTCGACCAAAACATAGTCCGCCTCGAAGAAGGCCGTCGGATCAGTTATCTGATGTTCGACCTTAGCCAAATCGATTCTATTGGCGGCACGGTCAACGAAACCAATCTGGAATTCACCATCGCGAAAGATGATGGACACGGAACCATTTCCGTCTACAAAGCCACCTCCAACGATTGGTCCGAAGAAGAACTCAATGCAGCTTCCGCCCCGGAAGCCGACTCCCTAGCAGGACAGCTCACCTCAACATTTGACGTCGGAAATACCCTCGAAGTCGCGTTGGATACCGCCGTGGTCCGCCCCGAAGTGGTTTCTCTGGTGATGACCCACGAAGAAGGTAACGATTTGGCGTTCGCTTCCAAGGAGCATACAACTAGAAATGGACCCGCACTTGTTGTAACCTACAGCGCCCCACAAGATTCCGAGGCCATTTATATCGAGGGAGAAGTTGCCGAGGTACCGACCGAAACTCCTAAGGATAATGAAGGCGAAGGGGAATCTCAGGAGGAGACCACTTCCGAAGAGGAAACAGAGCAAACATCCGAAGAGCAAGAAGCAACGGAGGAAGAAACAACTTCGGAAGAAAATCAGGAAGAAAGCACCGAAGAGGAAGACAACGAGGAAAATTCGACCGAGGAAGAAACCACCGAAGAGGAAACCGCTACAGAAGACGAGGAAGAAGAGGCATCCGAGGAAGTGACTACTTCCGAAGAGGAAACCGCTACAGAGGAAGAGGAAGAAGAGGCATCCGAGGAAGAAACTACTTCCGAAGAGGAAGAAGCGGCTGAAGAAGGAACTACCTCCGAGGAAGAAGAGGCAACCGAAGAAGAAGAAGAAGAAGAAGAAGAAGAGGAGGCATCCGAGGAGGAACCTACTTCCGAGGAAGAAGAAGCAACCGAAGAAGAGGAAGAGGAGGCATCCGAGGAGGAGACGGCCTCAGAAGTAGAGGAAACTACATCCGAAGAAGCGGAAGAAGAAACGGCCTCAGAAGAAGAGGAAGCTGCTGAAGAAGAAACGTCCGAGGAAGCCGAAGAGGCATCGGAAGAAGAAGAAACTACCGAGGAAGAGGACACAGAATCAGAAGAAGAAGAAACTAACAACGAGCCCGACGCACCGCAGAACGATGGACCTCGAGCTGTTGCCGAAGCCAATATTATCACTGGAACCGTACCACTTGAAGTTGAGTTCAAAGGAAGCAGTTCCACCGACGATAAAGGTATTGAGCGCTATGTATGGGATTTTCGAGACGGTTCTACCTCCACCGAGACCAATCCAACCCACACCTTTGAAAAAACCGGCACCCTTGAAGTACGGCTAACCGTCACTGACGCAGAAGGCGAATCGCACACCGATACGGTCACTGTTTCCATCAAGGAAGAAGAAAAAGAGAACGAAACACCGGTAGCCGCACCGACTGCATCCCCGGCATCCGGCGAGGCACCCCTCGAAGTACAGTTTACCGGTACCGAATCGACCGATGATAAAGAGATTGAGAATTACGGTTGGGACTTCAAAGATGGGGCCTCCACCGATACGCCGAATCCCTCCCATACCTTTACCGAGCCCGGCGAATACAATGTAGTACTGAACGTAGAGGACGAAGAAGGCCTTTCCAACGCTAGAATCGTTGTGGTAACCGTTACCGGTACCGAAAACGAAGCCCCGCAAGCCGTGGCCTCTGGAACCCCGCTGACCGGCGATGCCCCCTTGGAAGTACAGTTCAAGGGCACCGACTCCAAAGACGATGAGGGCATAACCGGCTATTCTTGGGATTTTAAGGACGGTTCCAGCACCACAAATTCTAACCCATCGCACACATTCTCCGAGCCTGGCGAATACGATGTTGAATTAGAAGTGCGGGATAAGGACGGTCTCTCCCATTCCACCACCCTAAGAGTCACGATCAATCAACCTCCCGTAGACAATGGCGGTGGCGACTCCGGTAGTGGTGGCGACTCCGGTAGCGGTGGCGGTGACAATGGCGGCGGTAGTGACAACGGCGGTAGTGGCGGTGATAATGGAGGCAATAATGACAACCCGTCGAACGGCGTAAAGGCCTCCACTTTTGGGTATAACTCAAGCGATGCTACCAATGCGCTCAAAGCCGCGATTGAATCTTCTCATAGTACTATAATTGTGGATAGGCAATCGAGTGACTGGGTGGTTGGCTCACTGTACTTGAATCGAATAAAAAACAAAAAAATAATATTTGAGGATGGTGTTGTCCTTAGGGCAAAGAGAGGTGCATTTAGACCAGAAGACCGATTGTTTCAACTCGTAAATTCTGAAAATGTTGAAATTCAAGGGTACGGAGCTACCCTCGCAATGAACAAATCGGAATATTCCGGGCAGCAGAACCACGCATTATCTATTGTCAACTCCTCAAACATTACCGTCAAAGGGCTTACCTTGACTGGAGCCGGTGGTGATGGTATTTATATTTCCCGTCATAACCAAGGGGAATATTGTAGAAACATTATAGTTGATGGCGTGAACTCTACCAACAATTCACGCCAAGGTATGACCGTTATCAGTGTGGATGGCCTGCAGATTAGAAATTCCACCTTTAGTAAGACGTCGGGGG
>JBAUIP010000405.1:0-1625 GCA_049683055.1 Pricia sp. | reverse complement strand
AGCCTTGAAACCCTCTTTGCCTTAGTGAGACAAAGTTGTCGACACATCTTATTGTAGGGTCGGTTTTCAAATTCAATTGTCTGTCAAAGGCAAGTTATTATCGTTCAGCACTGATCAGCACTTTTTTCAAATCCCCCTTTTCCCGTATTAGTAGATATAACAAGTAGGGTGCGAAAACAATAATTCCTAGTAGCATTGCAATCAGCGCAATAATAATTGAATTTGCCGAATATTTGTTTCTCCATAGTATCCATAGGGCGGACAGTATCAGGTAGCAATTGAAATCTACGGTAAATTGACCTATCCATTTCATGGACACGGCAAATTCTTGGGCTCTCTCCAAAAAGTTCACACCATCATTTTGGATAGCTAGCACGGTGTAGATCACTACACCGACCGTTTGAACTATTAAAAGTGATTTTAAAAAATAACGCTTATTTTCTTGTACGTTCATTTGTATGATTTAAATTATTGCATCCGATTCGCCGATATCCACATTGGGCCCACTGCTACCAATATTACTATGCCATTGAAAATCACATTCGTTGCATTTCCCGATAATACGGAGCCGGTGCTATCTAAAAAGAACCAGGACAGTAACCCGATTACAACACTTTTTCTAACAAATTCGGGTGCCTTGTCGTAAACCCAAATCGACAGACACCATATCATCACTCCCCAACCCAAAAGAAATCCACCGGTCAAGGCTGAAAGAAAACGTGTGGTCGGCGCCGTAAAATCATGATTGCCATCAACGGGCCAACTCAAAAAATCCAAAGTCCAACGCGCAGGTTCCGAAAGCTCGGGCATGGTGCCTAAAAAGAAGATAGGGCCAAAGCTTCCAACGATGGTCGCGGTTACCTTCAACCAAAATTTATGCAATTTGTGCGACCTAAGGCCATGGTGGCGTTGCTTGGTGGAATCGTACATAGTATCCGTATTTTCTTATCAAGTAAGACAATACTAGGGTACAGAAGCGATTTATTTTAGACGCTACCGTCTAATGAAGTTACGGAGCCAGTCATTTTGAATTGCCTTACCAATGTCTTGACACCTTTGAAATATTCATGAAGCCAGGTTGTGTTCAGCGTTTCATCGGTTATCTGGAGAAAGAAGTTCTCTAGGCTAAGTCGAAGGACCAGTTCGGCCAAATACGAATTATCGTTTAGTTCGATCAGTTTTGACCAAATCGGAAGTATAGCTGGAATGGATATGTTATTTACCTTCAAGAAGTATTTTTCGAATTCGATGTTTTCTCTGTGAACCCTAAGTTGTCTGTTGAACAAAAGGTCTATTTTATGTGCAACGATAATCCCGATTAACTCTTCCAAAGTTTCACATTTGGATTCTTTTTTGGCTATAACTCTAGATTGTTCCAAATGATAGTCCAAAAGGGCTGTGGTGAATACTTCCAAGTCTGCAAAAAGATGGTAAAACGAAGATTTGTTCTTACCGACCTCTTTGGACATTCGCTCTACTTTGAGTCCATTGGGCCCTTCGTAGGCAAATGATCGGTAGCCCGTTGCAATCCAAGGTTTTTGTATATTTTTCATGGTATAGGCCTTTCATTTTCGAATAAAACTATCTAAACAGTGTCAATTTAACGCTTTTATGGCACTAGTGAC
>JBAUIP010000404.1:0-2335 GCA_049683055.1 Pricia sp. | reverse complement strand
AGGAAATACCACACTTTGTTTAAAGTTTTTAACAATTGTTTAAACAAAAAATCCCTCACCTAAAATGGTAAGGGACTTTTAATTCTAAAAGTAAGATATATTTATTCCTTTAGGGAAATGGTTTTTTCGGTTCCATCGGGGTAAGTTAGCTCGGCCATGTCATCGCAGGTGCCGTCCCCAAAATCTACGGAAACCTCTAGTCCGTTCTTATTAAGCAACATAAGGCCCTTTCCGATATGCTCACAGTCGAAATCGGCTTCCAGCAAATTGGAGATGACTATATTGTAGGTATTTCCATCAGCCTTTAGGGTCCAATTGCCATCTAGGGTAAGCATGCCTTCGCCAAATTCCTCACCAAAAACAATGGCAAAGGTTTTGTTTCCCTTTTCGGAAATGATACTATCGTTGGGCAAAGTGATTGTCATATCACTGGTGACCTCGAAAACAATCGAATTATCCTGATTGCCGTCAAAAGCGAAACTTCTATTGCCATCCAAAGCGATATCCCCGACCGTCAAATTGTCGAAATCGATGGTGTAGGCGAAGGCGTCTCCCTCTTTTCCGTAAGCCACTGTCAAGGTGCCGTCATAGAGTTCACTCCCTTCTTCGGGGCTACAATTATCGAAGGTAACGGTAAAGCCAGTGTCGGAATATTCGACCTGATAACATCCATCGTTCTTAGCGGTCTTCGACGACTCTTCCGCATGGAACAGATTACGCACCACGTTGTCGGCGGCACTCGATACTTCATCGATTTCCAAAACGGTTCTTACCTCGGCCTGTGATAGTTCCGTTTCTTGTTCCGCTGTAATTTCATCGTCTTTGCTGCAGCTGGAAACGATAGCCATAGCACTCAAAATTGATAATGATATGCTTCTTAAAAATACCTTGTTCATGTCAAAAGTTTTGGGATTATAAATGTAAAAACGTAAATGCCAAACCTTTAGTGCTTCAAATCGGATTTTTCGACAAGCTGCACGGTTCTTCGTTCATCGAATACTACACTATTTATCCTATCAATATAATTTTTGCGAAATGTAGCCGTTATAAAATCGTATACGATTAACTTTACCATCTATGACCACCAAAACCAATGTTAGGGATACCGTCCGTGAGCACCTTTTGCGGCAAATGCAAAAAGGAAACCTTGAAGCGGGACAGAGCATTAATCTTGCCGCCTTGTCCCGGGAACTGAACGTAAGTGTCACCCCCATCCGTGAGGCTTTGACCCAACTACAGCAATCTCATATCGTACAAGCCATACCCAATCGCGGCTTTATCATCGCTAAGGTGAATCCAGAGGAAGCCAAAAATCTTTATGAGTTGGTAGCCCATCTCGAGCTTCTCGCCTTGGAGGAGTCCACCTTCGATTCGGCCGCGATCGGAAAGCTGAAAGCCCAGCGCGATGTGGTCGCCCAGGCCGAGGATTCCCTTGAGCGCGTCAACGCCTATATGGAATTCCACCGGCTGTTAACCTACAACTATAACAATAACGTAGTTCAGCAAATCTTAAAAGATCTGAAGACCCGCATTTTCTTTTATGAGCGTCGGTTTATGGCCAACGACTCCTTCCATTACAACTCCAACGCCCAGCATGATGCCATTATCTCCGCCATCGAAGACGATAACATTCCCTCTGCATCCCTTTTCCTAAAGATGAACTGGATGCTTATCCAAAGCTATATCGAGAAGCAGTTGGTGGTTTTATAGGGTTTTGAATCCTATTTTTTCGGCGATTTCCAAAATCGTTTTTCCGGTCAGATCGGGTTGTTCGCTTAGCGGATACATTGATTTCCCCTCTCTTATTACGAAAGCGGTCTGCATTCCGGCCCGTTTTGCCCCTATGAGATCCCAAGCATGGGCCGCTACCATCAAGGTCTCTTTTGCCGGGACCTTCATAATTTCCAAAACGGACTCATAGGTAGAACGATGCGGCTTGTACCTCGCAACCTGCTCCACCGAAAAAATCCTATTAAAAAAATGGTCGATGTTAGCGTGGGCTAGTTGCTTTTCCACCACCTCCTGATTGCCGTTGGTCAGGGCGACTATCTTGAACCGGTTGTTTTTGAGCCGTTCCAACGCTGGTAGAACATCGGAATGGGGCGGTAGCTCTTTAATGGTGCTTAGAATGGAATGTTTCTTTTCTTCCGCAACGGTTTTATTGAACTTCTGTGCGACCATATCGAACACCGCTGCGGCGATGGAACTGAAGTCCGAATAATTTTCTGTAACGGTCTCTACCAATGAATAGTGCAACAGTTGACTGAACCAAAGGTCGAAGGTGTGCTCGTTGCCCATAGCTTCCACGACCTTTGTCTTAAGCGGTGTCAGGTCG
>JBAUIP010000403.1:0-9084 GCA_049683055.1 Pricia sp. | reverse complement strand
GCATACTACTATATATGTATAAAAAATAACCCTTCGTTAAGGGTCGGCAAATGTAAGACTATTTGCTAGAAATTCAAATGTGTAGGGATTATTTTTTTGGAGGATTTTTCCAAGCCGGTTTTATTTATTTGGAGAAGCATTCGTATTGCACTTGAGGGAGCAAAAAGAACAGGTAGCTTCTGCGTTTTAAGATTAAGATTATAGCCGTCCATGATTATATGTCATTGCGACGGTTGCATTAGACCACAAATTAGGTTTTTTTAGAATTATGGATTTAAAAATTAATCCAGCCGTTAAATTTCATTTTTCCATTTGTTGCATTTGTTTTATATGAAACAAACAAATTTCAAAGGACCCTTAAATATTTATTAAAATAAGTTTGGTTTATTAACATAGTTTTTTGATTTTTACCGCAGCTAATTCAAATAAATCGAAATGAAAACTAAACAAAAAGGAGTCTTAACGCTGCTTTTGGCGTTAATTGTGCAATTTTCTTTTGCGCAGGAAAAAACGATTACCGGTACGGTAACGGATCAAGACGGGATACCGCTACCTGGGGTCAACATTGTTGTCGAGGGCACCACTTCAGGAACCCAGACGGATTTTGATGGTAATTATGCGATTCAGGCTTCGGAAGGACAATCCCTACTATTTACCTATATCGGGCAGAAAGCAATTACTCAAGCCGTGGGCAGCAGCGATACTATTGATGTGCAAATGCAGGAAGACGCACAGGCATTGGAAGAGGTCGTAGTAACGGCTCAAGGTATTCAAAGGGAAAAAAAGGCTCTGGGGTATGCCGTTAGCTCCGTCGGTTCCGAACAATTGGAACAAAAATCACAGGGAGATGTAGCGCGGGTACTCAACGGACAGGCTTCAGGAGTACAGATCAATCCCTCAAACGGGGTGTCCGGTTCGGCAACAAACATTATAATTAGGGGTTACACCTCCATTTCAGGAAGTAACCAGCCATTGTTTATTGTTGATGGTGTGCCTTTTAGCGGTGATACTAATGCACAAGGCAATTTTGTGGACGGAAACAACGGATCAAGCCGTTTTCTGGACCTTGACCCAAACAATATAGAGAACGTTAACGTATTAAAAGGTCTTGCGGCAGCGAATTTATATGGTACTGCCGGAAGAAACGGGGTGATTCTGATTACCACAAAAGGCGGTGGCGCAAGTCGTGGCGCTTCTAAATCGGAAATCTCCGTTAGCCAATCTGTATTCTTCAATAAAATTGCTTCCTTGCCGGATTATCAAGATAGTTTCGGGGGTGGATTTGATCAGGCTTTCGGATTCTTCTTTAGTAATTTCGGTCCTCCGTTTCAAGGAGCTACCGAGGCTGATTTTGGCACCGCTTTCGTTGGTTTTGATGATGATGGTACACCTTTGGTGACCCATCCTACCCAAACGAATGGGACAGTTGCCCAAGCATTTCCCGAATTTGCCGGTGTCGGGTATAGATATCAACCTTATGACGGCGTTTCGGAGTTTTTCAGGACGGGTATCATACATAGTACTTCCATCAATGCCCAAGGGGGATCAGAAGACGGGAAAATATCATTTAATGCTAATTACGGCCATCTTCAAGAGCAAGGTTTTACGCCCGGTAACGGTTTAAACAGAAATTCCTTTGGATTTGGTGGAAAAGCGGAATTGAGCAACAAATTCACTATCAATGGTACTTTGAATTATACGAGAACTGATTTTAAATCCCCGCCGGTAGCCGCAAGCCAGGGAAATGGATCGTTTGGTGATGGTTCATCCGTTTTTGGTCATGTATTTTTTACGCCAAGAAGTATCGATTTGGCAGGTCTACCATTTCAGAATCCTCTGACCGGTGCTACAGTTTATTACCGGGCGGGAAACGATATCCAAAATCCGCGCTGGACGGTTGCTAACGCCTTTGGAAATCAGTTGACGAACCGTGCTTTTGGAAACGTACAGGCCTCCTACAAGATTAATGACAACTTGAATGCTTTTTGGAGAACGGGAATCGATTTCTTCGTAGAACGAAACTCTAACGGTCAAAATAAAGGTGGGGCGGAAGGAAACATCAACGGATTCTACCAGACTTTTGATAACAGCAATCTAATCTGGGACCACACCCTACAGTTAAATGGATCTTATCTGCTTACCGAAGATTTGGATATTTCCTTCAATACCGGTGTAACTTCCAGAAGGACTTTGTTTTCACAACAAGGGGTCACCAGTACTCAACAAGCCGTATTCGGGGTTTTTAGACATTTCAACTTTGAAAATCAAACCCCCGAACAATTCGATTCCACTCAAAATATAGTTGGCGCCTACGGGCAAGCCGAATTCGGCTATAGTGGTTTCGCCTATATGACCTTGGCGGGAAGAAACGACTGGGTTTCCAATTTTGCAGCCGAGAATCGAAGTATTTTCTATCCTTCGGCGAGTGTTTCTTTCATACCTACCGCAGCTTTTGACGGACTATCGAGCCAAAATGGGCTGAATTTTCTCAAACTAAGAGCAGGGTATGGTACCTCGGCAGGTTTCGCCTCGGGCTATCCCGTATTTAACGGCTTGTATCTTAACCCAAGGGAGTTTCAACAAGGCGGAGTGAACGTACCTTCAAACTCCGGTTCGGACGAAATTGAAGATTCTGTATTGGGTAACCCGGATCTTAAACCGGAACAGGTCAGTGAAATCGAAGTCGGAATTGAGTCCCGTTTCTTAAATAACCGATTTACATTGGATGTTTCGCTGTTTCAAAAGACAACAACCGATTTGATTACCGATAGACCTTTAGATCCTTCCACAGGATTTACCTTGGTCTCGACTAACATCGGTGAGCTGCAGGTAGAAGGAGTTGAAGTAGATTTTGGCATCGCACTCCTTCGTAACGAGGAAGGAGTCAACTGGAATATCAACGGTAATTTCACCGCTGATGAATCTACTGTTACGGATCTGGGAGGTGATGCGGAGAACATTCAAATAGCAGGATTTGGTGGTACCCTCGGTAACTACGCCGTAGAGGGTGAACCTTTCGGAATACAGTTGGGAACGCGGGTACAAAGAGATCCCGACGACAATCTAGTAGTGAACAGTACGGGAAGCTATATTGAGGAACAGGGATTGTTTCGAATTGGTGATCCTCAGGCCGATTGGCGGTTAAATGTCGGGAACACCATAAATTATAAGGGTCTTAGCTTTAATATGAATTGGGCCTATCGCCATGGCGGTGACATTTATACCAATACGGTATCCACGTTGATTGGAAGGGGTTTGGTCACTGACACCGAAGATCGCCTCTCTACATTCATTCTTCCAGGTGTGAAAAACGCGGGAACTACAAGCAGTCCGAACTATGTCCCCAACGATATTCAAATCAATAACTCCGATTTTTACTTTTCGAACGTAGCTTTTGGGCCAGATGAACTTCAAGTATATGACGGGACCATTTTGAGACTGCGAGAAATATCATTGGGATATTCAATCCCGAAAAAATTACTGGAGAAAACGCCCTTTGGAACAATGAGCTTGACTTTCAGTGGTCAAAACCTTTGGTTTAAGTCTTTCGGAGTTCCAGAAAGTACCAACTTTGACACAGACGCCCAAGGTCTAGGTGTAGGAAACGGACTTGGATTCGAATTCTTGAACGGACCTAGTGCAAAGCAATATGGTATGTCCTTTAAAGTTACATTCTAAACTCAAAACATTAAGAAACTATGAAATTTAATCATAAATTTAAGATAATTATTGTTTCGCTCGGCGTGTTGTTCGGGTGTGAATCAATAGAATTGGACCTGACGGAAAATCCCAATCAATTGGATCCTGCCCAAGCTTCTCCGGATTCGTATCTCAATTCCATTCAAGTGGATTATGCTAGGCTTATAGGTGGCCCGGAAGGTACTACCGATATTACCGTCGGAGGTCTAGGGGACATTGCAGCTCAACTTACCCGTATTCACAATATGTTCGGTAGGCAGTACAATCAAGCTTTTGGAGCCGACGCATTCGATAACGAATGGACTATTGCCTACGCCAAGATTTTATCGGATTTGGCTAGACTTTATCCCCTTGCGGAAGAGGAGAATCTGCCCAGACATAGGGCCATAGGAAAAACAATAGAGGCGTTTACGTTGATAAATCTTACAGATTTCTTTGGATCTATTCCCTATACCGAAGCAATTCAAGGGCAAGAAAACCTCAACCCTTCGTTGAACACCGGCGAAGAAATTTACACTATTGCCTTTGGACTTTTAGATGAGGCGGAAGCCGCTTTTGAAATCAGTGAAGACGATTTCGTTCAAGACGTAGATTTCGATTTGTACTATGGAGCCGGACAAGGTAGCGGTGCGGATGCAGAAGCATGGATTCGAGCCATCAACTCGATGCGCCTCAAAATGTATGCGCAGACCCGACTGGTCAACCCAGATGCTGTAAACCAAATCAATGCCATTATTGCCGAGGATAATTATATTTCCGAAAATTCTCAGGATTTCCAGTTCCGTTGGGGTGCCAATTTGGCCAACCCTGACAGTAGAAATCCATATTATGTGTATAATTACATTGCTACGGGCGCCAATGATTACATGTCGAACTATTTGATGAACTACATGCTGACCGATAAGGTCGATAACGGAAATGCTACCTTTGAGGGCATTGATCCCCGCACGCGTTATTATTTTTACCGTCAAACTGATGCAACTCCAGGTGCTGGTGGCGAACCGGCCAACCAACAAAATCTTTCTTGTAGCGTAGAGCCTGCTCCGGCACACTATGTCAACGGAGGCTTTACTTTCTGTAGCATTCCAGGAGGTTATTGGGGTAGAGATCACGGAGATGACGATGGCATCCCGCCCGATGGTCTCTTACGGGCAACTTGGGGGGTGTATCCCAATGGAGGTCGTTTTGACGATAGCTCTTTTGAAGAAGTTAATCAAGGTCTTGGCGGCGGCGGAGCTGGTATTACTCCAATAATATTGAGCTCCTCAATAGACTTTCTTCGGGCCGAAATTGCCTTGGCTTCTGGAAATACTGCGGACGCACGCACATTAATGTTGGATGGAATTACAAAGTCCTTCGCAAAAGTCAGGAGTTTTGGAGCCTTGGATGTTAGTGCTGATCTTACCCTTGCTGCACCAGTTAGCGATGATGAGGATTACATCGCAGAAGTCGGTGAACTTTACGATGCGGCGGATACCATGGGCAAACTGGGCATTTTAGGGGAGGAGTTTTGGGTAACCTTAATAGGAAATGGGATTGATGCGTACAACTTTTATCGAAGGGTCGGTGCACCGTTTAATTTACAACCTAATTTGGAACCCGACCCAGGAGAATTTGCTAGGTCACAATTTTATCCCGGTGTCTTTGCGAATAATAATTCAAATGTGAGCCAAAAATCAGGGGTTACGGAAAGAATTTTTTGGGATACTAATCCTGAAACAGGTTTCCCGATCGCTAACTAAAAAGTAAAAATATCATGAAAAGAACGAATTTTATAATATTTCTCGCTTGTGCACTTATACCGATTGTTAGCTGCGAAGATGAGACTGTAGTTGACGGTGTCTATGACAATGTTACCAGAGGAGCTGTATTCAGGACATTGACAATAGATAGTCCGTCCTTGAACATATTCGATCCGTCATCTTTATTCTCACTGACCGCAGAAGTAGAGTCCAATGGGGTACCGATTGACCGTGTCGACGTCTTTTTATCTTTCAATGACAATTCGGATGAAGCTCCGGATAATTCAAAGGAAGAAATTGCTTTTGGTAGTATCCCGGCCAGTGGATTTTCAGAAGGTCCGAACGGGTTTCCCACTATTACCTATTCATCTACTTTTATGGATTTCATCACGGCACTCGACCTTGATATTGATCAGATAGCAGGGGGAGACTCTTTTGATTTACGATTCATACTTTTTCTGTCAGATGGTAGGAGCTTTTCGTCCGGAAATGCAAACAGCACCGTTTTGGGAGGATCGTTTTTTCGTTCCCCATTCAATTATGGAATCGGTATCAATTGCGTTCCGACCTCCCCGGTGAGCGGAGATTATGTCCTAAACATTACCGACACCTATGGTGATGGATGGGATGGGGCATTTTTTACGGCCAATATTGATGGGGATAGCACCAACTATACTATTGAGAGTGGTGGTAGTGGTTCTTTTACCATTACGGTTCCCGAAGGGACTACAGAACTTGAATTTTTATATACTTCCGGTAATTTTGAGGCAGAACATGTCTATGAACTCATAGCTCCAACCGGTGAAACAGCTGCGGCAGATGGACCAAGCCCTGCAACGGGCGCAATTACGCTGAAC
Organism: Pricia sp.; assembly: GCA_049683055.1. Lineage (GTDB taxonomy): Bacteria > Bacteroidota > Bacteroidia > Flavobacteriales > Flavobacteriaceae > Pricia. The sequence goes on along the minus strand of JBAUIP010000403.1, from coordinate 2,786 downwards.
ATTTGCAATTGAAAACCCACGTAATGCCAAATTTAAAAGTCATTGTAAAGGACTGCCTGGTTGGGCAGTCTTTTTCTTTAGAAAGCTTGCTATGGTTACAGGCCCTAATTTTTTCATTTCTGGTTTTGTCCTGTTCTACAAGCGAACCAGAAGTATCGAATGAACCGATTCCGGATAAAGTAAACGTGCCCCCTAAAAATGAGGATAGCAACTATTTTGAAGGAAAAGAATATCAGGGTGAATATGGTACCGTAGAAATCCTAAATTCAGAACTTATAGATAATAATTTTATTTTGGTGAACGATGCCGGTAACAACCGGGTTTACCTAATGGATAAAAAAGCTCAAGTACGGCACGAATGGCCTTTGTCGAACAACCTTGGAAATGACGCTTTACTCGTACCAAAGGGGAGGTTATTGGTCTCTTTAGAAGCTGATGACACTCAAATAGAGTTCGGGGGCCAAGGTGGAAAACTGCAATTTATGGACAAAGGAGGTCGTATCCTATGGAATTTTGACTACTCCTCTGAAAACTTCCAAACACATCACGACGCAATATTGCTCCCTAACGGAAATGTTGTTGCATTAGTTTGGGAAAAAATGACCAAAGAGGAGTCCGTATTCGCTGGATCCAAACTAAACGTGGACCTTTATCCCGAAGCCATTATCGAAATTAATCCCACAACCGATGAGATTGTGTGGGAATGGCACGCTTGGAACCATTTAGTACAAGATTATGACGCCGACCAAATGAATTACGGTGTAATAGCAGAAAATCCCCAACTGATTGACTTGAACTACGCACCTAAGGAAAATGGGGACATCATGCATGCCAACGGTATTGGCTATGATGCGATCAACGACCTTATATTTGTAAGTGTAAATTTCTATCATGAGATATGGGTCATAGATCATAGTACCACCACGCAGGAAGCGGCAGACCACTCAGGTGGTAACCGAAACCAAGGGGGTGATTTGGTGTACCGCTTTGGAAATCCCATGGCTTATAAAAATACATCCGGAGAACGATTATTTCACAATAATCATCATCCAAACGTCCTAACCGCGGAAGATCAAGGTAATTTGTTAGTTTTTAGCAATGGTAATGGGCTAGACCCAGAGCAGTCCACTGTTTTCGAGTTGAAACTTCCTGAACCTTTGGGGCTATTTCCTGATACAGATAACGAACCGACAATCGTTTGGAGTTTTACGGATAAAAATCTTTTTTCCGCCAAAGTATCCGGAGCGGTCAAACTGCCCAACGGAAACAGACTTATCACCGAAGGGGACTATGGTCTTTGGGAAGTTACCGAAGATGGGGAAGTGATTTGGAAATATAGTGGAGACGGATTTTTTTGGAGAGCCTATAATTTTAATAAGGATTCTCCAGAAATTAGGGCGTTGGGTCTTTAATTCGTTTCAGCTTAGGTTAAATTAAGACGAAAACTTGTTTTAATCTCATTGATTATAAAAAATCCTATTATGCAAACCTCTCGGAATATGTTATCCCAAGCTGGCTTAGGGTAGAAGCTTTCAATAGTTATTCCATTCAACAATGACAATATGAAAAAAATAAGTTTGATGACCTTGGGGTTGTGTCTCTGTCACCTCTTACTATCGAGTCAAGGAAATCCCAGAGGTAAAACCCCCGCTCAGTTGCCCACTCTGTTTACGGAAGGCAACAGAATCACCCAACTGATCAAGGAAAAAATCGTAGATCAAACCAACTCAGTCAATAACAGCCGAACAATCGAATTGGTTGGCAACGCCTATTTAGACAAGGAATACCTACTTGGTCATGTTTTTTACGAGGAAAAGAATATGGGAGCCTATATGTTGCGATATAACATATTTGCCGAAGAATTCGAAACACCGCAGACCGACGGAGTTTCTATTGTCTACAGAACCAGTGAGGTTAAAGTAGAAATGAATGGTACCATGTATATTTTTAGATACTATCTCAATGAAGACCATAGGGAATTTGGTTATTTTGAGGTGATAGAACAATATGAAAATATTACCCTTTTAAAAAAATATAGAAAGGTTTTACAGGAAGGAAAAACCGCAGTCACCAGTTTTGATGTAAACCGACCCAATAGACTAGTTGATATGGAAGATTATTTTTTAATGATAAACAACAATGAAATTGTCTTAATAAAACAGTCTAACAGAAAGTTGGCCAAAGAGCTTAAGAATTATAATGTTAACTTAAAACCGTACCTAAAAAAAAACAAGTTAAACGTTAAAAATGAACAAGATTTCCAAAAGGCCCTTTCTTTCATCAATGCTACCATCGAGTATTACTACTCAGGTGATAAGCTTAGTTCTAGTTGAACAGGTAGTCCCTCTACTCGGCTGATCCTTAACCAGCAAAAGCTCAAAATTGATAATTCGGTAATCTTTACCAAATAAAACTCGACCCCTCAAATTGGATACAGATGGCGGCCCATTTTCCAGAGAACGGTGCTTAAATATTAGTCTGATCTTCTAAATTTCAACCCTATCAGACAAATACTTAACCCAATCAAAAGAACGACCTCTTTTTAATACTTTTTAAGAATTCTCTTACGAAAATACGATTAGTTTTATATCGATAGCTAATTTGAGAGAGATGGTGGCCGATTTGAGAATTAACAGTACTTTACTGAGCGAAATTTTTTTGATTATTCAGACTCAAACTGAATATACCCTCCAGCATTTACTTTTGAATTATATTTTTCTATTTATCTCCTTCGTTGGCATAGGAATAAGTAGTTATTTGTTTTTTACTCATCAAAAGGAAAAATA
>JBAUIP010000402.1:0-33769 GCA_049683055.1 Pricia sp. | reverse complement strand
GATCAATGGGGCCTACCCCAACTAGCCTTCGACGTCGAGTTCAAGGAAAACGAGTACAAAATGCGCGGGGATATCAAAAAACAGATTATGGCCATGTTCAAGGCTTCGGGTTTCAAAGATGTAGAACCTTACGAACGTGAGACCGGCCCCGGCCTCGGCATTCACGAGATGGGCGGGGCGCGCATGGGGCATAGTGCCAGTACCTCCGTGGTCAATAAGAACAACCAAGTTCACGGCGTATCCAATGTATATGTGACCGACGGCGCGTTTATGAGCTCGTCTGCTTGTGTCAACCCGTCGTTGACCTATATGGCATTTACGGCACGGGCGGCGGATCATGCCATACAAAAGTTCAAGGCGGGGAAATTTACCTGACAAACGGTAAGCCAAAATTGTCCCGCTCAACCTCAGGAAAATACCGATGCTCTAATTTTTAGAGTCAAGGAGTGTCGGATTTGTATATTTCGCTTTTAACCGGCACCAAAAATTATGGAAAACGCTTCGGCCCGCGCCCTTTGGGGCGATTATCTCGACAAACATCTGGAGTATGCTTTTGTAGATGCTCCAAAAGTAGTACACTTTAACAACAATGAGCAGGATGCCGACGAATGTGCCGAATTGGTCAACAAAGGAATCAAAAAGGCGACCTCCATGTCACTCTTGGGACTCCAATACCGAAAGGAACCTTTGCCGAAACTGGGAGATTTTCTTGTAGTCACTAATTGGGAAGGGAAGGCCCAATGTCTTGTGCGCACCACCAAAGTCACCCTTGTACCCTTCTTTGCCATCGATGCTACCTACGCCCTGCGAGAAGGTTTAGGTGATAAAAGCGTGGCCCACTGGAAGAAAATTCACTGGGCTTTCTTCACGAAGGAATTGGAAGCTTTCGGACGCGTACCGCGGGAAAGCATGATTGTGGTTTGCCAGGAATTCGAGAAAGTTTTTTGACAAAGTTCAGTAGCTCGTGTCCTTCTGAAGACATGCAATTCACTAAAATAAATTGAAAAGGTCCCTAAGATTTATAAACCTTGGGACCTCTTCGTTTGATCAACCACTTGAACTAGCAATTTCTTACTTCTCTAGATCCACCCAAATATTTCCGCCTTTATGCGACTCCACCGTCGCCTCGATGAAGTTCATGCCGCGTACGCCGTCGGTCATGGTGGGAAATTCGCCCTCGTCATATTTTTTTCCGCGAATGGCTTTGGCTGCTCCCAGATAGATGTTCGCCATGGAGTCGAAAATACCCTCGGGGTGGCCGGGGGGTAGTTTTGTTCCGGCTAGTGACAATTTGCTGTTATAGGCGTGACCAGGCTTATAGATTTGGGTCGGTTTGGTGTCGCTCAGCATGTAGAGAAAATTCGGATTTTCCTGTTCCCAGCGGAAGGCCGCTTTTTCTCCATAGATGGAAATTCCCAATCCATTTTCCTCGCCAGTGGCGACTTGGCTGGAACGGATGACCCCCTTCACGTGGTCATCCATTCGGATGAGCACGGTGCCGTCGACATCCATTTTGTTATCCTTATAGAGATAATTGAAATCGGTGAGCAGGGATTTTACTTTGAGTCCCGTCGTGTATTCTACCATGTTAAAGGCGTGTACCCCGATGTCGCCCATACAGGAGCTGATGCCCGCTTTTTCCGGATCGAGACGCCAAACGGTAGACCGTTTTTTCTTGTCGTGGATGATTTCATTGATCCAGCCTTGGTAGTAAACGGCATCGACTTTGTGGATTTTTCCCAATGTGCCTTTTTTAATCATTTCGCGCATCTGGCGTACCATGGGGTAGCCAGTGTAAGTGTGGGTCAGGGCGAAAACGGTACCCGTTTTTTTGTGGGCCTTCTGTAAGGTCTTGGCCTCTTCGAGACTCGTGGTCATAGGCTTTTCGCAAATGACGTGGAAGCCGTTTTCCAGCAGTTTTTTAGCCATTGGAAAATGCAGGAAGTTCGGCGTTAAGATGGAGCAGACCTGAATCCGCTCGTTTTCGGGCAGTTTCAGCTCCTCTTCCACGAGGGTGTCAAAATCTTTGTAGATGCGGTCGGTAGATATGCCGATTTCCTTGGCAAAGGCAATACTTTCCTTGATATCGGGGTTGAAAACGGCCCCTACAATTTCGTAGTTATCGTTAATTTGAGAGGCTACCCTGTGCAGTATTCCAATGAGGGAATCTCCCCCGCCTCCTAAAATTCCTAATCTGATTTTTTTTGGCATTTGTCTATTTTTTGATTTTGAACTGTTCTGAACTATTCCCTAAAAATAGGGATTATACTCTTTAATATCGGAACTAGTTGGCACTTTTCTATTATCCCCAATATTTACTGCTACACTAAGGCAGACGGAAATGAACTGCGGAAATGCGACAACGCATTTTAAAACGAACATTAGACCTTGTATCCGATTTTCACGTTCTTGAAAAGCGCGGCGAACAATACCATAACAAGAAACGCAAACGCAGAAGGATACATCCAGATGGTTTCCCAATCGTGAACACCGTCCGATAAGAGGTAGGCATCGGTAATCTTACCGGCTACCCAGAAACCGATGAGCATCCCGACCCCGTAGGTAGCCAAGGTAATCAATCCTTGAGCCGAACTTTTATACGCCCTCCCGGCCTTGCTATCGGTATAGATTTGGCCGCTGACGAAGAAAAAATCGTAGCAGACGCCATGTAGGGCTATCCCGACCAACAAAAGAACCACAAGTTCACCAGTATCACCGTAGGCAAACAATAGATACCGCAGTCCCCAGGCCGACATGGCCACCAATATGGTCATTTTAAATCCGAAGCGTTTGAAGAAAAAGGGCAGCAAGAGCATGAACAGAATTTCCGAAACCTGCCCGACCGTCATTTTTCCAGCGGGATTCGCCACCCCGATTTCCCCCAAGAACTGGCCGGCATGTTGATAATAAAAGGCCAGTGGTATCGAAATCAATACGGAGGCCAGAAAGAAAATCAAGAAGTTGCGGTCTTTTAAAAGGGATAGGGCATCCAAGCCTAGTATATCCGAAATCGATACTTTTTTAGAGACATCGGCGCGCGGCGGGGTTTTTGGAAGCGTAAAACTGAAAATACCAAGCACGCCCGATGCAATGGAGGCCATCAAAAAGGTGTTTCGCAGCGTTCCCTCGGAAATACCCTGCTGCGAATCCCAGTTCAGGAAACTAATGAGCAGTCCGGCCGTAATCCATCCCACCGTACCGAACACGCGAACAAAGGCAAATTCCTTGCCGGAGTCGGCCATTTGATTGAATGAGACCGAATTGACAAGCGCCAAAGTGCTCATGTACATAATCATGTATACAAACAAATAGGGAAGGAACAGGGCAAAATCATCGGTTTGATATAACAAATACATCAAAACCGCACCCAACAAGTGCAACATCCCCAAGATACGTTCGGCGTTGAAATAGCGGTCGGCAATAAGCCCGATGACGAAGGGGGCCAAAATAGCACCCCATGATTGTGTGGAGTAGGCCATCGCAATCTCGCCGCCGTCGGACTTCAGGGTATTGGGCAGATAAATGCCCATGGTCACAAACCAACTGCCCCAAATAAAGAATTCGAGGAACATCATGAACGAAAGTTGGGTGCGAACGATGGCGGTCATAACATCAGGTATATGGTCTTCCCTTTCGAGGCTCGAACCAGGAAATCGTTTTCGGTAGTAGTTACGAAACTTTTGTGAATTACCTCGACCCTATCTTACGATGCATTTCGAAACAGTCCCAATATTGCAAACAGGCAATCGCTTACCGTTTGTAGTGAATATAGTCCGACACGAGAGGTTCCATTCCGTTCGCCCTAAAGTCTATGGCAATCTGGCCGCGGTGGTAGGTGGAATGGTTAACGATATGAAAGAGCATATCCTGTAAGGTGTTCGTGAACAGCCGGCCCTCGGTATTCTCGTAATCGATCCGTTTTTCGAAATCATCGGCATCGGAGATGATTTCGAACGTATTGCGTTGGTTTTCGTAATGGATATCGCCCCAAGCCTTTACCTCGTGCACTTGCCAGACGCCATACTCCGGTTTACGTTCCCTGATGCGCGCATTCCATAAGTGGTGGGCATTGAGGATATGGCTGAAAAATTGCGCACTCCTTTCCGGTACCTGCCCAACATCGGAACAGGTCTCGATGAGTTTCTTATTGCAATAAAAATTATAATCGAAAAGTTGATTCAGGAATATCTTCACGAAAAAGGGATGTATTTTGGGATGATTTTATCCCAGTTTTAAAGTTTTTGACCTAGTTATCTGTGTCCTCTTATCCTATTTCCTGAGCCGCTTTTAACATCAGATCTTTGGTGGCCATAATACCCTCCTCTTCGCCAAGCTCGTCGCCCTCGTACTCCACTCCGATAAAACCGGTATAGTTGTGATCCTTGACAATTTCAAGCATTTTGACATAGTCGATCTCGGTCTCGTTGCCGTCGTCATCGAAATCGTGGGTCTTGGCACTAACAGCCTTAGCGTAGGGCATCAGTTCTTTTACTCCTTTATATATATCGTACATATCGGCACACCCATCATCGGTTCGTTCCATACAGAAATTTCCGAAATCGGGAAGTGTTCCTACATTGTCCATGTCAACCGTTGCCATGACATCGGCCAGCATCTCCGCGTTCGATGAGAGTCCCCCGTGGTTTTCGACAATGATATTGATGTTCTTGTCCTGGGCATAATTTCCCAAGTGGGTCAGGCCGTCGACAGAGTTGGCCTTCCATTCCTCTGGACTATCGCTTCCGGCCAAGTTGACGCGAATGGAGTGGCATCCCATAGCCGCCGCCGCATCCACCCATTTGTGGTGCCGTTCGACAGCGGCCATACGTTCTTCCTTGTCGTTTACCGCCAGATTGCCCTGACCGTCAATCATTATCAAAACATTTTCCATACCGTGCGTCTCGGCCGCTATATTGGACTTTTCGATGAACTCCGCCATTGCATCCTCTGAATACTCATTATCATCCCCATCGGCAGGGTAGAGCTGGCTCACATATTCCAATCCTGAAAACCCCCAATTCTTCGCCTTCTCTGCAAAAGTATACGGGTCGACGCCTTCGTCTTTTATCATCCTATGGATACTCCACTGTGCCAATGAAAGCTTGAAGAACGGGTCCACCTGCTTTACGGTCAGATCGACATCCTCCGCGACATCGGTTTCCTCCTTTTTCGTTTCCTTACAGGCGTACATCCCCAAAAAGGACAGCGCAAGACCTGCCTGCGAACTATTTCTAATAAAATTTCTTCGTTTCATTATTTTCGATTAGATTATTGGAAGTGAAGTATATAGCTATTTAAATTCCCCTTAAAATTACAGAGTTGGCACTTTGATGAGCGACTAAATGTAGAAAATTAATTTTATATTTAATAAATTTAGGGATTAAACAATTCAAATTCATGGGTAAATTCTATTACAACCAAGAGCAGGAATCGTACGACGCCATCGTAGTCGGTACGGGTATCAGCGGTGGATGGGCCGCCAAGGAGCTCTGCGAAAAAGGACTTAAGACCCTGGTGCTCGAGCGAGGCCGGATGGTCAAGCATATCGAGGACTACGAAACCGCCAATATGGACGATTGGGATTTTCCGAACGGCGGCGTAGCTACCCGGGAAATTATCGAGAAACAATCAAAACAGAACCGGACGGGCTACACCACCAACCAAGCGAGCCACATGTGGTTCGTCAACGATCTGGAACATCCGTACAACGAAAAACAGCGTTTCGACTGGATGCGCGGTTACCATGTAGGCGGCCGATCACTACAGTGGGGGCGTCAAAGCTACCGGTGGAGCGATATCGATTTTACGGCCAACCGCGACGAGGGCATTGCCGTCGATTGGCCCGTGCGCTACAAGGATATTGCGCCTTGGTACGAAAAAGTCGAGACCTATGTAGGAATAAGTGGCGAAGCCCTGAACCTTCCGCAGTTGCCGGACAGCGTTTTTCTGCCGCCGATGGGCCTAAACTGTGTCGAAGAGGTCTTCAAGGAAAAAGTGGCCGAAGATTTTGACGGACGTACCGTCACCGTCGGCCGGGTCGCCCACCTGACCGGTGATAAAAAATTCGAGGGAGACCGGCGCCAAAACTGCCAGTACCGTAACCGTTGTATACGCGGATGCCCTTTCGGTGCCTACTTCAGCAGCCTTTCGTCTACCTTGCCAGCCGCGGAAGCAACAGGCAACATGACCCTGCGACCCGACTCCATCGTACATGAGGTCATCTACGACGCCGATACGAAAAGGGCTACCGGAGTGAAGGTCATCGACCGTGTGACCAAGGAGACCCATGAATTCAAGGCCAAGGTTATCTTTCTCTGTGCCTCCTCCATTGCCTCGACAGCCATATTGATGCAATCGAAATCCGATCGTTTTCCGAATGGAATGGGTAACGACTCCGACCAACTGGGCCGTAATATCATGGACCATCAACTGGGGGTCGGCGCTTCCGGTAAGTTCGACGGTTTCGAGGATAAGTATTATAAGGGGCGTAGGCCTAACGGCGTATACGTGCCAAGGTTCCGAAACCTTGGCGGTGCATCCGATATGTCGGACTATAAGCGTGGGTTCGGCTATCAAGGAGGCGCGAGTCGCGGAAACTGGGAAGAGCTGGTCGCCGAGACATCCTATGGGAAAGATTTGAAGGAAGCCATTTTGAAACCCGGTGGATGGACCATGGGAATACAGGGCTTCGGCGAGGTTCTCCCCTACGAAGAAAATCGGATGACCCTCGACTATGAGAAACTGGACGGATGGGGACTGCCCACCGTTACCTTCGATGCCGGATTCAAGGAAAACGAGCTGAACATGAGGAAGGATATGATGCAGTCCGCCGTCGATATGTTGGAAGCCGCGGGTATTCGCGACGTGGAACCTTATGATAGGGAAACCGCGCTAGGCCTTGGTATCCACGAAATGGGAACCGCCAGAATGGGTCGTGACCGCCGTACTTCGGTACTCAACGGCAACAATCAGGTGCACGATGTACCGAACGTGTATGTCACGGACGGAGCGTTCATGACCTCGGCCAGCTGCGTCAACCCGTCGCTGACCTATATGGCATTTACGGCCCGAGCTGCAGAACATGCGGCCAACGAACTCAAAAACGGAAATATATAATGGATAGAAGAAACGCACTCAGAAACATGGGGCTGGCACTCGGGTACACCGTTGCCACCCCTACATTGATAAGCATCGTTCAAAGTTGTCAAGGGGAAACCGAACTGGAATGGACGCCCGATTTCTTCTCGAAAGACGAGGGTGCCGCCCTAACCAAACTGGTGGATATCATCATCCCGAAGACCGATACGCCTTCGGCCTCCGAGACACAGGTCCATCTTTTTATCGACCGCTTCGCCGCCCAAGTGATGGAACCCCAACAACAGGAATTCGTCAAAATGTCGATTGGGCGTTTTATGGAAAAGGCTTTGAAGGATTCCGGAAAGGAGAAAGCCGGTGAACTGACCGCAGAGGAGCTCGAGCCAGTGCTCGCCGCATCCCTGAAGACGACCCCCGAGGACAAAACCGCGAACTTTAATGCGATTCAACAATACAACGATTCCGTATCCAAAGGCAAGGAAGCCCTATTGGACGAAAATATCTCCCGTTTCGCCTTTGCCAACAACCTGCGGGGCCTGACCATCATGGGCTACAAAACCTCAGAATTTATAGGAGAGGAAGTATTGGCCTACCTGCCCGTACCCGGAGAATACATCGCTTGCGGCGATTTGCAGGAATTGACCGGGGGCAAGGATTGGGCCATTTAATGGGCGTTTTGACCCAATTTAAAACCAACCGACTATTATGAAACGAAGAAACTTTATCCAAAAAACGGCCCTGACAGGCGGAGCGATTTCTCTTGGCGGAGCTTTCGCTTCCGCCAAAAATTCAAGCTTTGGCAGCGTGGAGCCCCACCAATTCAACCTGAAGTATGCCCCGCATTTGGGAATGTTCGCGCAACACGCCGGCAAAGACCCCATCGCCCAGATCAACTTTATGGCCGACCCAGGTTTTACCGCTTTCGAGGATAACGGAATGATGAAGCGAGATGTCGCCTTGCAGACCAAGATGGGCGAGACCCTTGCCAAACGCGGTATGACCATGGGCGTTTTCGTGGTAGACAAAGGCGGTAACATGGCCAATACCTTGGCCGCCGGAAAACAAGAATTCATCAATATTTTCACAGACGGATGTAAAAAAGCTGTAGATGTCGCCAAACGCGTCAATGCCAAATGGATGACCGTTGTACCCGGCGGCTTTGAGAGAAACCTTCCGACCGGCGTTCAGGACGGGCATGTTATCGAAGCCTTGAAGCGGGGCGCCGAAATTTTCGAGCCTCATGGCCTCATCATGGTGCTCGAACCCCTATCGGATTCCCCAGACCTCTATCTACAGAACTCCGACCAGACCTATATGATCTGTAAGGGCGTCGGCAGTCCATCCTGTAAAATACTTTTCGACATCTACCACATGCAAAAGACCGAGGGCCACCTCATCCATAATATGGACCTCACTTGGGACGAGATCGCCTACATCCAAATCGGCGACAACCCCGGCCGTAAAGAACCTACCACCGGCGAAATCAACTACAAAAACGTCTTCAAATGGATACACGATAAAGGCTTCGACGGCATTCTCGGCATGGAGCATGGTAACTCCAAAGAAGGTAAGGCCGGCGAGCAGGCAGTCATTGATGCCTACAAGCAAGAGGATAATTTTATGTAGAAAATATTAGCGACCAAACAACAAAGGCAACTGCTTGACGTAGTTGCCTTTGTTGTTTCTAACGGGAATAGTTATTTGAAAATGTTTATAAATTGAAAATTAAATTAAGTTCTATTTTTACGAAAATGATACTTTCCGATCAGAAAGGGGCATCATTCATTTCTAGCTTGACTTGATGAAAAACTGAATAAACACGTATGCCATGATCAAGCCAATAGCCAACATGAAAATCGAGGTTTTTGAGCCAATAGGAAGATGATGAACTTACGCTATCTTTTACCGTTGTCCCTTTTCTTTACAGGTCTCAGCTTTGGACAGGTTACCGGAAAAATAACCGATGGAACCAACGGCTATCCATTGGAATATGCAACGGCAGCCCTTTATAATCAAGCAAACGGCGAACTGGTCAAGGGGGTCATTACCGATATCAAAGGCATTTTTACCGTTCTTGAGGTGACGAAAGGGACCTATTATCTGGAAGTTTCCTTTATAGGGTTCCAGCCCAAAACACTCAGGGACATACAAGTACGAAACTGGAATACACCTATAGATGTTGGAAGCATCGAACTTTCCATAGGCGAAAACCGATTGAACGAGGTGGTTGTAGAAGGGGAGCGGGCGACGGTCATCAACAAGATAGACCGGCAGGTGTTCGATGCCACAAAATTCCAGAACAGCCAGGGCGGTAGCGCGATCGATGTGGTCAGAAACATCCCTTCCGTGAGCGTCGACGGTCAGGGCGAAATAAGCGTCCGCGGGAGTGCCAGTTTTGTGGTACTGCTCAACGGCAGCCCTGTGCAAGGCAGCGCTTCGACACTTTTGAACCAGCTGCCGGCCAATGCCATCGAACGCGTTGAGGTCATCACGGCACCCTCGGCCAAATATGACCCCGAAGGAAAGGCGGGGATATTGAACATTATTACCAAAAAGGGCGCGGTAGATGGCACCTTCGCCCAAATCAACGTACGTGGCGGTTTTCCCTCAATCGAGGAATACGATAATGCCGACCCCCACCAGCGCTACGGCATCGATGCCACCTACAATATCATCAAGGGGGACTGGAATATATCCTTAGGCGCCAATTATCAACGGAACGATATTGGCGGGAGAAGGGAGGGCGATGTCTTTACCATCATCGGCGACACCCTGACCCGGTTCCCTTCCGACGGGGAACGAAGCTTTGACGAGGAAAACTATAGCGGACGGTTCACGGTGGATTATACTCCCGATACGCTAAACACCTATTCGCTGGGCTTTTATGCGGGAAAGCGCCAAAAAGATCGCCTCGCCGACATTGTCTATTTCGACAACCGCGGTATCACACCGGCCGAAAGTGGAGAGCGGCTATACACTTTTCAATACTTCAACCACAACCTGCGTATCCGAAGGAGCGATTTCGTACTGGGAAGTTTTGACTATACCCGCACCTTTAGGAATAACTCCAAACTTTCCACATCCCTTTTGTACGAATATACCCTGTTGGGAGGACCCACGGAGAACGATAATCTCGGATTTCCGGACAACGACATCATCTACCAACAGGAATACAATACTAATGACAACCCTTTGAATGGGATACGCCTACAGTTGGACTATGTCTGGAAACCGTTTTCTTTCGGGCAGGTGGAGACCGGCTATCAATATCGGAAGCTGGACCACAAAGGGGACTTTGTCTATGAGCGGAGAAACAATGTTACTAGGGAATTCGAGCTGGTACCGGAATTTTCTAGCGAGGTAGACCTTGTGCGGGACCTTCACTCCGTCTATGTACAGTTCACGGGCAAAAGCGACAAATGGGATTATGTCGCAGGGATGCGAGTGGAGGGAATGGAACGCACCTTTGACCTGCGCGACAAACTCGGCCAGATAGACACAACTTATACCTACGACTACATTAGGCCCTTTCCCTCGGCCTCGGCACAGTATACCTTTAAGGACAACACCAAACTGAAAGCGGCCTACAGCAAACGGGTCGAACGCACCACCACCTTTAAGATGAACCCATTTCCCGAACGGGAACATTCCGAGACCTTGGAGCAGGGCGATCCCACCCTACAGCCAGAATTCATCGACCTTGCCGAGCTGGGCGTGACCAAAAATTTCGACGAAGGCAATTCCGTTTATGCCATTGCCTACTATCGCGATGTCAAAAACCTTGTCAACCGGGTCAATACGGTCTACAACGATACAATTCTGAACCGAATTTATTCCAATGTGGGGAACAGCAGTTCGCTGGGGCTCGAACTCGGCACCCAATTGAACCCGGCCAAGAACTGGTCGAACTTTATCGGTGCGAATCTCTACAACTATTCCATCGACGGTGAGTACGACGGAAGAAACGTTGACAGCGATGCTTTCGTTTATTCCATCAACGCGAACAGTTCCTACGATTTTTCCGATACCGCATCCGCCCAGTTTACCTTCAATTTTGTATCGGCCCAGAATACTGCCCAGGGCGAGGATTCCCGTTTCTATTCCCCCAACCTGACATTTCGCAAAACCTTTCTCGATGACCGGCTGGTGGCCACCCTACAATGGCAAAACATCGACATGGGCCTGCTGGATACCAACGAACAGCGTATAACTACTTTTCGCGAGGGGGAGTTCTTTACCACTACCAATTATGTGTACGAGGTGGATATGGTCATTCTCAACCTTTCCTATACCTTCAACAAGAACAAGGACAAATCGAAGTTCATCGACAGCGAGTTCGGGAAGCAGGAATTCTAAGGTCTGGATGAACCGGTAGGGCAGTACAAATCTCCGTCATGGTTATGGTCCTATCAAGGTCAAATGAAATTCCGTATTTTGGTATTATGAACTTGAAATGAGAACAATGACCACGAAACACGTACTGCTACTTTTTGGGACTTTGATAATAGGATGCCTCCCCTCTCATGGCCAAATGGCCCCAGAACCAACGGCCGATTCCGATTTTACCATTGACTACGAAAAATTCACGCTGGACAATGGCCTCGAGGTTATCTTGCACGTCGACAAAAGCGACCCGATTGTAGCGATCGCCACCATGATGCACGTGGGTTCGAACCGAGAGCGGCCGGGCATCACCGGTTTTGCCCACTTCTTTGAGCACATGTCTTTCAACGATTCCGAAAATGTACCGGTGGGCGCGAACCGGAAGTTGATTCCCGAATGGGGCGGAAGCCGTAACGGGGGTACTTGGAACGACGGTACCGTATATTATGAAGTGGTTCCGAAGGATGCTTTCGAGAAAATCCTATGAATCGATTCCGATCGGTTCGGATACATGATCAACACGGTTACCAAGGAGGCTCTGGAGCGTGAAAAGCAGGTGGTCAAAAACGAAAAACGCCAGCGTTACGATAATACCGCCTACGGATATACCAACGAGATTATCCGAAAAAATCTGTATCCGGAGGGGCACCCCTACAGTTGGACGGTCATTGGCTCGCTCCCCGACCTGCAAGGCGCGACGCTCGATGATGTCAAGGAATTCTACGAGAAATACTACGGAGCGGCCAATGCCTCGCTGGTCATCGCGGGCGATATCGATATCGCGGAAACCAAGAATCTGGTCAAAAAATGGTTCGGTGAAATCCGAAAAGGACCTGAGGTAGCGCCGCTGGAACCCAGACCGGTAAATCTGGCCAAAACAAAATCCCTCTCCTTCGAGGATGATTTTGCGAAATTGCCGGAATTGCGTAGCGTGTATCCGACGGTGGAATCGTACCACGAGGATGAGATTCCCCTAGACATTCTCGGGCAACTCCTAAGCGGAAGTCGCAAGGCCCCGCTCTATCAAATCATCGTGGAGGAACAACAACTGGCTCCCGAAGTGGACACCTATAATAATAGTAACGAGATTGCAGGGGAATTTATTTTTCGGGTACGGGCCAATGAAGGTACTCCGCTGTCCAAAGTTAACGATGCTATCGAAGAGGGATTAAAACGCTTCGAGGAAAACGGATTTACCGACGAGGAGCTTGAACGTATCAAAACGGAAGCGGAAACCGAACTCTACTATGAAGTGGAAACGGTATTGAACAAGGCGTTCCAGCTGGTTCAAGACAACGAATTTGGCGGCAATCCCGGCTACATCACCGAACGGGCCAAAAAAACACAGGCGGTTTCTCGTGAAGATATTATGCGTGTATATGACAAATACATCAAAGGTAAAAATGCGGTTATCTTGAGCACCTATCCCAAGGGGCAATCCAATCTGGCCCTGCCCGGCGCCGAAAGTGCGGAAGTCTGGAAGGAAGAGGTCACCGCAATGGATGCCAGCGAGGAAGTGGGCCAAGGCGAAGAAGCGCAATACGAAAAAACGCCGAGCGAATTCGATCGTAGAGAACCGGAATTTGGGGAAACGGCCCTTTTCGAGATGCCCGACGTTTGGGAAGCAGAACTAGACAACGGCATGCAAGCCTATGGCATCGAATCGAATGAGCTCCCGCTTACGGTCTTTGAAATTCTCATCGACGGCGGGCAATTGCTTGAACCGATAGAAAAGGCAGGGGTAGCCTCGCTGACCGCGCAGATGATGAACCAAGGCACCCAAAACCGTAACACGGCCGAACTGGAGGAAGCCATCGGCCTACTCGGCGCATCCATAAACTTCGATGTGAACAAAGAGGAATTCAAAATATCAGGGAGTTGCCTCGCGCGCAATTTTAAGGCAACCCTCAACTTGGTGCAGGAAATGCTCTTGCAGCCCCGATGGGATACCGCTGAATTCGACCGCCTGACCAAGGCCCTGAAAACTGAACTAAAAGGCCGCGAAGCCAATTCACGGGCCATTGCCGCCCTCAACTTTAATCGGCTCATCTACGGTCCCGAAAATCCTTATGGCATCGCGACCAACGGTACCCTGAAAACAACGGAGAACATCACTTTAAACGACCTAAAGTCCTATTACAAAAAACTGAATCCACAAGATGCCACCCTGCACATCGTGGGCGCATGGGATAAGGAAGCTGTCATGGAAGACCTCGATGATCTGGCCGATGCTTGGAAAGGCACATCCCGGGAAATACCTAATTTCAGCGCACCTCCTACCCCGGATAATGGCAAACTTTACTTCATCGATGTTCCGGGCTCGAAACAATCCGTCCTATATATTGGAAAACCTGTCTTGGCAGAGACCAATCCGGATAGCGACGAACTGGACTTTGCCAACGAGATTTTAGGCGGCGGTTCCAGCGGAAGGCTGTTCCAGACGCTGCGTATCGAAAAGGGCTATACCTACGGCGTCTATTCGTCCGTGCTGGGCAGAAAGGCGGTCACACCCTTTATCATTTATGGCAGCGTAAGGGCCAATGCCACCCTGCCATCCCTTGAGATTATCCAAAAAATGGTACAGGATTACGGCCCCAATTTTTCCGAAGAGGAAGTTGCGCTCACCCAGAACAAAATCCTAAAGCAGAATACCCGTGCCTACGAAAGTTTGGATGCCAAACTGGGCATTCTATGGGATATCGGCAAGTACGGCAAACCCATGGATTACATCGAGCAAGAGCAAACCCGCCTGATGGAGATGGAATTAAAGGATTTTAAGGGCATTATCGACCAATACCTCAACGAATCGCAGATGATCTACTTGGTCGTGGGCGATAAGGAGACCCAGTTCGCCGAAGTGAAGAAATTGGGAAAAGAGGTGGTGGAACTGGATATCTATGGGAATAAAGTCAATTAGCTGCGAAGCGGATACCTTTGCTGGCCGAGGTATCGATTTAGATCATAGGACACTCCGTAAAGGAATTGATTTGAACGGCAAAGCGTCCTCTTATCCTATTTTGAACGTATATACTAAAAATTCGGGGCAATGGACAAATACGTGATCATACTTCTGATTTACATTGTGGCCTATATCACTTCGGTCTTGGCCAAGCCTTATGTCCAGAAATAAACTAGGCCATTGTTGCCTGGTCTTACTTCTGTGGACAAGGCTGTCCTGTTCCTAGGTGCCCATAAAAAAAGCCCCTTTTTCGAGGGGCGTTTTTCGTTAAGTAGGTCGCGGTCAAGATTTGGGGATCTTGTTAGCTATGTAGGTCAAGCGTTGATTTGGGACCAACACTTTATTTCGGTTAAGCAAAACTGCGATTTGGGGTCAACACTATCACTTAAATACAAGGTAAACTTACGCCGATATCCCGATATTTTAAAATGATTGTTGTGAACCTGCCTTAGTATGTTGTGAAAAATACGAACGGTTTGATTTGTTCGATGAAAGGAGAGAATTTTATGATACCGCCAATCCGTACGGCCCTTCCGATGTATCAAAATCGATTTGACCAAAAAGGGTGCTGATTCAGGTAGTTCCCCCGAAACCTATAATCGAGCGATCACCGTTAGCCAACAAGTTGGAGCAGGTGCGTCCCAAAATGGTGCCATCAGACGGACTATAACAAGTTCATATAACAACATGTTGCCTAGAGCCGTACCTTGTGGAATGGCAGTTTCATAAAACTGTAAGCATTTTTACCCATAGGCTTCACGTGGCATGCCTATGCTATAACTTTCAAAAAATAAGTGTTCTGTTCTATTTTGAATTGGCAGTTGGCCAACAGGGGGACCGTAAAAATACATAATTAATTCACAATGAACACTATAGAATTTAAGATTATTATGTTATCCTTAACACTTGCCTAATGCGCCGCCGTTTCCGGAAATTACCGTACCGTATCTCGGATTTCATGTGCCAAGGCGGCATTCTGCGTTATCTCTCTTTCGACGGCCCTATCAGAATCGAGTACATCATTATGTTTTTTTTGCGATACAACTGCCAAGAGCAAAACGGCAATCCATAATCCGAACATCAGCAAACATCTATTTAGAGTCGGTCTCATCGGTCTGTTTTTCGATGGATGTATTTCAGTTTCCGGCAAACCCGTTCATTAAAACAATCCATGACCAATATAGTACGAAGCAAGCGGAAGCCGTGACATTCTTGTACGTATGGTATCTATTTATGTATAAGTGGTGAAAAAGGAGGTGCTAGGACTTTGGCAATAGGATGCAGCAGTAAGAAATTTGGGGTTTCTGGACAAAGTGCCGTTTCTGTTGACTGTCCAAACCTAGTATTGGTCCAGGTGCTCCGGATAGAGGAAATTATTGTATGGAAAACGGGTCACATGAATGTCGCGTACCTCATCGTACACTTTTTTCCGAAACTCGTCAAAATTCTCTTTGTTCAAGGCGGATATAAAAATGGCCTTGCCCTCGGCACGTTGCATCCAAGTTCTTTTCCATTCCTCGATGGTGAAATGCCTTTCGGTCTTTTCGGTGATGAGATCGTCTTCCTCTATGGTCTCGTGCTTGTAAAGGTCAATTTTATTGAAGATCATCATAGTAGGCTTGTCCGCACTGTCGATTTCGCCCAGTACCTGGTTTACCGATGCTATATGCTCCTCGAACTGAGGATGCGAAATATCGACAACATGCAAGAGCAGGTCCGCTTCACGCACCTCGTCCAAAGTGCTTTTAAAGCTTTCCACCAGTTGGGTGGGCAGTTTTCGGATAAAACCGACGGTGTCGCTGAGCAAAAAGGGAAGGTTGCCGATGACGACTTTTCGTACGGTGGTATCCAAGGTCGCGAACAGCTTATTCTCGGCGAAGACCTCGCTCTTGCTGATGACGTTCATCAAAGTGGACTTCCCCACATTGGTATATCCGACCAAGGCGACCCGCACCAGACTGCCGCGGTTGCCACGCTGCACTTCCATTTGCTTGTCGATCTTGGCCAGTTTCTTTTTGAGCAGGGATATCCTATCGCGTACAATCCGCCTATCCGTCTCGATTTCCGTTTCCCCGGGGCCACGCATCCCGATACCCCCGCGTTGGCGTTCGAGGTGCGTCCACAGTCCCGTTAACCGGGGCAGAAGGTATTCATATTGTGCCAGTTCGACCTGGGTACGGGCATAACTGGTCTGTGCGCGCTGGGCGAATATATCGAGAATGAGTCCGGTGCGGTCCACGATCTTGCACTTGAGCATCTTTTCGATATTGCGTTGTTGGGCGGGACTCAACTCGTCGTCGAAGATGACCGAGCCGATATCGTTTTCCTTTACGAACTGCTCGACCTCTTGCATCTTGCCGCTTCCGATAAAAGTTTTGGGGTCGGGCGGATCCATACGCTGCACAAAACGTTTCTCGACCTCGCCACCGGCAGTATAGGTCAAAAACTCGAGCTCATCGAGGTATTCATCCACCTTTTCCGCACTCTGTTCGCGGTTGATGACCCCGATCAAAACGGCCTTTTCGTGTTCTATGGTCTGAGTTTCCATCATATCGATAAGCAAAATGCGAATTTAAATAGTACCTAACAAGCTATTTCAGTAAATATAGTGCTTCGAACCGTTCAAACCATGATTTTTCACCGTTCAAAAAAAAGTTGAGAGGCATCCGAACACCATTGGGTGCTACAATCTAGAAAATTTGTAGGATAGGGTCAATGAGCCCGATACCTTGGATGACGACTTCAAACCCAAAGAAGCCAAAAAAGGGAACCAGCGCAAAATGTCCGCCCGAACGACTGGAAGCCTTTAAAAAAGGGATTGTTGTTTCACCGGACTTTCGTGCTCCAGAAGCCACTTTTTTCGGTGCAAGCCCCCAGCGTAACCGGTCAGGGAGCCGTCGCTGCCAATAACACGATGGCAAGGCACCACGACCCATAAAGGATTTTTTCCATTTGCTGCCGCTACCGCCCGAATCGCCTTGATGTCACCGAGTGTTTTCGATAAGTCTAAATATGAGACCGTTTTTCCATAGGGAATCTCTAATAAGGCTTTCCACACCTTCTTCTGAAATTCCGTCCCGGCGGGATTGAGGTCGATGTCGAAAACCTTCCGCTCCCCGTTGAAGTATTCCGTGAGCTGCCGGGCCGCATCCTGTAAAGGTTCCGCAACCAAATCATCGGGCTTGTGTTCTCCGTCAAGAACCGAAATGGAACAGAGTCCATCCTTATCGCCTACTAACCTGGCGGTACCTAAGGGAGTTTTGATATGGTTGGTTTCCATAGATTCATCTTGTCCAGTATTTGCAATTGCGGAATACCAAGATTCCGGCATCGAATTGAGCCACAATTGAAAAAAACGGATTCACGGATTTATTTTTCTGTTTTACCGGTGTCAACTTTATCCGGCGTACCAGCATCCTTATTTTTATTGTTATCCGTTCCACCTTTACTGGAAGGTATTTCCTTACGGCTACCGGTCGGCTGAATGGGTCCCGGGCCCACCGATTTATCCAGAACTCCGGATCTCTGCGCCCGGGCTTCCCAATTTTTACGGGCCAACTCCTGCAAATCGGCCACGCTGTCGCTTTCGTCCATGATTTCGAGTCCCAGCAAGGTCTCGATAACATCCTCCATCGTAACAAGTCCACTGACAGAGCCATATTCATCAACCACCAAGGCCACATGCTCCCGCTTTTTAATCAGGGTATCGAACAAACTGGGAATCGGCGTATCCCTCTCGGTTACCAAAATATCCCGCTTGATTTCGGATAGGGGAGTATCGCCGTTTTCATTCACCATTTCCTCTAAAATGGTATCTTTCAATACAAATCCATCGATACTGTCAATTTTGTCACCGTGAACGGGAATCCGCGAAAAGCGCATTTTCGGATTCGCCTTAAAAAATTCGCCGATAGTCGTTTTTCCGGATGCAATCTTCATGACCGCCCTTGGTGTCATCACATCCTTGACCAGCACCTCATCGAAACGCAGCAGGTTTTTAATGATAGTGGACTCCGATTTTTCGAAAACCCCTTCCTCCTGGGCGACCTCGGTCATGGCCGTAAAATCTTCCCGGCTCAGCACGCTGCCTTCGTGGGCCTTTCCGCCGACCAGCTTGGTGAAAAGCTGTAAAAGCCATAGCAATCCGGTATATTTCAGTGCCAGCACCATAATGTTGAGGGTCTTTGCGGCGAAGTTTGACAGGGCCTTCCAGTGGGTGGCGCCGATGGTCTTTGGGATAATTTCGGAAGCGACCAAAATCAGTATGGTCATTACCGTAGAAACGAGACCCACCATCAGGTCTTCAGTAAAGGTCACCCCGAGTACGGTACGTTCCGAGCTGCCGTAATATTCGGCATAGGCCACTTTGGCCTGAACCCCGACCAAAATAGCACCCACGGTATGCGCAATGGTATTTAAGGTCAGAATGGCTATCAAAGGTTGGTCGACATCGGTTTTCAGCCGTTCCAAAGTAAATGCATATGCCTTGCCGGCCTTTTTCTTAACATTGATAAAAGTCGGGGTAATGCTCAAAAGCACCGCTTCGAGTACGGAGCAGAGAAAGGAAAAAAAGATGGAAATTACGGCATAGAATATTAGCAGGCCCATGAGGTCGAATTAGTCCGCTAAAGTAGTGAAAAGTGAGCAGGGTTGAAATTACTCGGGAAGTATGGCATTATAAAATACCTGCTGTACCGCAGAACGGATGTTCAAGTCATAAAGCTGCCTATGGTCGCGCGAAGGATACACCCGGTTGGAAAGAAATATATATACCAATTGGTTTTCAGGGTCGGCCCAAACGAACGTTCCTGTAAAACCACTATGGCCGAAGCTATGTGGACCAACTTCCGGCGCGGGATAGGCGTCTTCGAGCGACAAGGTATCGTTGCCCAAATAGGGTTTGTCGAAGCCCAGTCCTCTTCGGTTTTCGTTCTGTGGGAATTGCACTTTGATAAATTCCCTGACGGTATCTTCCGACAAATAGCGCTGGCCATCGTAGGTGCCGAACTGCATATACATTTGCATGAGCTTGGCCAGATCAGAGGCCGTGGCAAAAAGGCCCGCATTTCCGGAAACTCCGCCCAGCAGGGATGCGTTTTCATCATGCACCCAGCCTTGGGTCAGCGTATGGCGGAAAATAGTGTCCTGTTCCGTGGGTACGATTTTATTGGGAAAGTTTTTGGTCCGAGGGCGGAAACCCATCGTGGGAACGCCCAGAGGCAGATAAAAATTTTTCTGCAAATAGTATTCGTAGGAGTCACCGGTCAGCTGTTCTACTAGCTCCGGAAAGATGAGGAAACTAAGACCGGAATAGTTGTATTGCTTCTCTTCGGATACCTCTGAGCGGTCGATTATCCGGTACATCTTTCTGTTAAAACGGTCTTTGACGAACAGGTTATCATAGGCCTGATTGCGGAACCGGTTATTGGCTTCGGTTCGTATAAATCTACGCTTAAGGCGGCCATTGTTTTTGATGACCTTGTTCAGAAAAACGATGTAGGGTTCGAGTCCTGCTTGGTGGGCCAAGATTTCGCGGAGGGTGATATCTTTTTTATCCTCTCGTCGCTGCCATCGGGTCCAATACTCGCTAAAAGGGCTGTCGAGGTCGAGCTTACCCTCGTCGACCAGTTTCATCAGGGCCGGTAAGGCCCCTGTAATTTTGGTAACGGATGCCAAATCGAAAAGGTCATCAATAGAAGTGGGTTGGAGACTGTCGTAAGTGTGGTAGCCATATGCTTTTTCAAAAATAATCCTGGCATCCTTGGCGACCAACACAACGGCACCTGGAAAGGCCTTCCTTTTGATACCGTTCGTTATTAGAGAATCTACCTTAGTGTTGATGTAAGTCCCGTCCATTCCAACATTCTTAGGGTCGGCGTGAACCAATACATCATCGGGAATTAAATCCAAAGGGATGGAAATATCCTCTTGTGGATATGCTGAGTGGAGGAATAAACCGATTAGTATTAAAAAAATTCTTTTCATTTAATTTCCTATCGCTATTCCATTTAATAAACCGAATTCTTGGCAATCCCTCATTGTGCTCAGGGGGATATTCGGCCAAAATGCATTGCATTGATTCAATAAAACGCATGCCCCACAACTGCAATCGGTAAACCCTTAGACCCAAAGGCAGCAATGACATTTTTTGGACCTCTCACATTAATTTGACCGCATCCTTGGCGAAATAGCTGGCAATAATATCCGCTCCGGCCCGCTTGATTGAAATCAGTTGTTCCAACATGACAGCGTCATGGTCGAGCCATCCTTTTTCGGCGGCGGCCTTGAGCATGGCATATTCGCCGCTGACCTGATAGACCGCAACCGGCGTTTCGACCATATCGCGTATTTCCCGGACGATATCCAGATAACAGAGTCCGGGTTTGACCATCACGATATCGGCCCCCTCATCGATATCCATTTGGGTCTCTTTGAGAGCTTCCAAACGG
Source organism: Pricia sp. (assembly GCA_049683055.1). Taxonomy (GTDB): domain Bacteria; phylum Bacteroidota; class Bacteroidia; order Flavobacteriales; family Flavobacteriaceae; genus Pricia. Next base: position 12,883 of record JBAUIP010000402.1, on the reverse strand, counting down.
TTGGCGGAATCCATCTGGTAGGTTTTTTTATCCTTCGGAATATTCTTCTGGTCGACGGGAGCGGAATCCAGGGCATCACGGAAAGGACCGTAGAAAGCACTGGCGTACTTGGCACTATAGGCCATGATACCGGTATCGGATAAGCCCTCATCTTCCAAGGCCTCTCGGATGGTAAGGATGCGACCGTCCATCATATCGCTGGGCGCGACAAAATCGGCCCCCGCATTCGCGTGGCTGACGCTCATTTCAGCAAGTATTTCGGAAGATTCGTCGTTGAGTATACGTCCATTTTCAACGATACCGTCATGACCATATGACGAATAGGGATCTAGCGCCACATCGGTCATGACCAACATATCGGGACACGCGTTTTTGACCGTTTTGATGGCTAACTGCATCAATCCGTTCGCGTTCAGCGCCTCCGAACCTTTGTTATCCTTGAGGTCATCCGGTACCTTCACGAAAAGCAGTACGGCGCAGAGGCCCATTTTCCACAGCTCCTTCACTTCCTTTTCAAGATTGTCAAGACTTAGACGATAGTAATCGGGCATTGAGGCAATCTCTTCCTTCACACCCTTCCCTTCCACCACAAAAAGTGGCACCAAAAAATCACTGGGCGTCAAAATAGTCTCCCGGACCAAATGGCGGATGGCTTCGTTGTTGCGGAGTCTTCGGTTTCTTCGGAGTGGGAACATAGGTTTTTAAATAGGGATTTTCAAGGGTCAAATTTACTGATTATGCTCAGCATCGACATCATCTTTGTCCCCCAATTCTTGCCGGCAATCGATAATTTGCTGCAAGGCGCGACCGTGGTCATAGGTGGCCCACAGACCGATATCCTTTTTGATTTTTTCAGGATTTTCGTCGTTGTCGATAAGCGTCCGGATAGATCTGACCGCATCGTCATCGAAGGAATCGATTTTTAGGATAGAACCGCTGCCAGGAATAGTATAATCGTTTTCGTAATCATAGCAGATTACCAAGACCTTGTCGCCGGTGCCGAGTCCGGCTTGGTAGAAACAATCGGTAGAGAAGAATCTTTGATTTGCATAGGTGTTGTCATCCAATTCCTTGATTTTAAAGACCTGTTGGATGGTGATAGTACCTTTTTGGGGAGTATACAATGGGCCCGCATCGCTGGTCGGAGCTTCGAGATTGGTCACGGTACCCGAAAACACCAAGGATAATTCTTGGCCGCAGTTGCCGATAAACGGTCCGGCTTCGGGCCACCAGTAGGTGTAACCAACATCAAGCGTATCGAGCATAAACTCGACTTCGATTTCGCTTTTTCGGGATTCTATCAATTGGCAGGATGATGTCAAGGTCAGAGACAGCAAAACTGACACAACGGAAACAAAATTTATCCGGCCTGTAAAATTGGAAAACAGTAGGCTTACAAATTTCCACGATGATGAAGTTACCCGGACCATCCATTTTACCGCGGATCTAGCGGCGTCGGCAAATTGGTTGTCACCTATTAAGTGGATATTACATATTAAACCCATTCCTTTGGATTTTGAAGTACATCCAATAATTTCTCCTCCTCGCTCCCTGCCTGAGCCCGGTGGTCGTAACGCCATTGCACGAAAGGAGGCAAGCTCATCAAAATGCTTTCGATACGGCCGTTGGTTTTGAGACCAAATAGCGTCCCTTTGTCATGAACCAAGTTGAATTCCACATACCGACCGCGACGTATTTCCTGCCAGTCCCTTTGTTCTCGGGAATACGTGACATCCTTACGTTTTAAAACAATCGGTATATACCCGTCGAGAAAGCTGTCGCCGACTTCGGTTACAAAGTTGTACCAGTCTTCCATAGCCATTTCTTCGGTCGCCTTGCAGTAGTCGAAAAAGAGTCCGCCAACTCCACGTGCCTCCTCGCGATGGGCATTCCAAAAATAGTCGTCACATTTCTTCTTATACCGGTCGTAAAATTCCGGGTGATGCGCATCGCAGGCTGTTTTGCAAACGGAATGGAAGTGTTTTGCATCCTCTTCAAAGAGGTAATAGGGGGTCAAATCCTGTCCGCCACCGAACCATTGATCGACTATCTTTCCGTCTTTACCGTACATCTCGAAATATCGCCAATTGGCGTGTACTGTTGGCACCATCGGGTTTTTGGGATGCAAAACCAAGCTCAATCCGCAGGCAAAAAAATCGGCATCTTCTACGCCAAAATAGGCCTGCATACTTTGGGGAAGCTCCCCATGCACGGCCGAAATGTTGACACCTCCCTTTTCAAAGACCGCCCCGTTTTCGATGACCCGCGAACGGCCTCCACCGCCTTCCGGACGTTCCCAAATATCTTCACGGAACTTGGCCACCCCGTCGACTTCCTCCAACTTGGAAGTGATGGTGTCTTGTAGCGTTTCAATATAGTTGTAAAATTTATCTTTCATTAAAATAATATTGAATACCTAACACAAAGTATTAAGTACGTAATATTAGCCGATTAATACTCAATTACTGACTATTTTGGGGCTTTCCACTCCTTCACCGCATCCACAAAAGCTTTCGCATTTTCCACGGGAATGTTCGGCAGGATTCCATGGCCTAAATTCACGACATATTTGTCCTTTCCGAAAGCATTGATCATTTCGGTTACCATTTTTTTGATATCCGCGGGCGGCGAGAGCAATCGCGCCGGGTCGAAATTCCCCTGCAAGGTGATATTTCCACCGGACAGATATCGCGCGTTTTGGGCGGAGACCGTCCAATCCACTCCAAGGGCCGAGGCCCCGGATTTCGCCATGTCGCCAAGCGCAAACCAGCAGCCTTTTCCGAAGACGATGACGGGGGCTTCCTCTTTTAGGGCATCGACGATTTGCTGGATGTACTGCCACGAAAACTCCTGATAATCGACTGGGGAGAGCATACCGCCCCACGAATCGAATACTTGAACCGCGTTGACCCCAGCTTTTACCTTGGCCTTTAGATAAGCTATGGTTGTATCAGTGATTTTTTGCAGCATCTCATGGGCCGCGGCGGGCTGCGTAAAACAAAATTCCTTAGCCTTGTCGAAGGTTTTGCTGCCCTGACCCTGTACGCAATAGCAAAGAATCGTCCAAGGCGAACCGGCAAAACCTATCAAAGGTACCTCATCGTTCAACTTTTCCTTGGTTGCCTTTATCGCCTCCATAACATAACCGAGCGCATCGTTGACATCTGGAACCACAGCATTCGCTACATCTTTGGGTGTCCGAACAGGCTTTGGCAGGTATGGCCCGAAATTAGGTTTCATCTGGACCTCGATATCCATCGCCTGCGGAATTACCAATATATCACAAAATAAGATAGCGGCATCCATTCCGAAACGGCGGATGGGCTGCACAGTAATCTCGGAGGCCAGCTCCGGCGTACGGCAGCGGGTAAAGAAATCGTATTTTTTCTTGATTTCCATAAACTCCGGTAGATAGCGGCCGGCCTGGCGCATCATCCAAACGGGCGGGCGGTCTACTGTTTCGCCTTTCAGGGCACGGAGGAACAAATCGTTTTTAATCATATTTTTTGTATTGGTAATTGGGAGCCTAAAAACACGACCTGTTTTTCGGCGTGGCAATCTGTTAAAATATTCATCAAACCTCATCAAAAGACTGAACTCATTCTAAAATTTCAAAAGCTCAATCCGGAATGCGAGGCCTTATACTCTCGGGAATTTCATTCGTAACTTACAAGTGATTCAATCCTCACTATCCTTTTTATTTTCCTCCAAAAAGGCCTTTATATGCTCGTTCTTCCCGAAAACCACGAGAATATCCTTCTTTTTCAGCACGGTATCCGGTTTGGGCATTCCGATAACCTCCTTATTTTCCGAACGTCGCCTGAAGATATTCCGTTGTTTTTCCTTCCGAATAATGGTTACTATGTTGAGGTCGTGTTCTTCCCTAAAACGGCATTGGTCAATGGTCTTTCCAATCATGCTTGCGGGCAAGGCTACCTCCGAGACCAGATATTCATTATCGATCTCAAAATTATCCAGACTTCCGCTCAGGTTAAGGGTCTTGGTAAACCGTTCCGCAAACTGCCGCTCCGGGTGTATGATCTGCTCGACGCCCATAGCGTTCAGAATCGTATCTTCGATGGACGTGGACGCCCTAGCAACGATTTTGGCCTTGGTCAATTTTTTAACGATGGCCGCACAGGTAATCGCGACCCCTTCCTTATCGCCCATGGCCACTACGACCAGATCGGTATTCTCCATAGGTAGCGATTGGTAGGCAGCTTCGTTCTTGGCATCGAAGGCGACGGCATGCGCCACTTTGTCCTTGATCTGTTCTATTTTTTCCCGGTCGATATCGGTCGCGATGACCTCGTTTCCGGTATCGCTCAGGTTGATGGCCAACGACATACCAAAATTCCCCAGGCCAATGACTATTACTTTCATGCAATACGTTTCACGTTCTATTTAGTTTCGATATTTCGAATGACATCCTGTTCCATGTATGGCATCCTGGGCAACACATCCGTTAGTTGATCATGATGTTTTCTTCGGGATATTGGTAGGCAGATTGGTTCACGCTCCTCAGCAGTCCGATCATCAGGTTCAACAGGCCTATCCTTCCTATAAACATAACGAAAATGATGACATACTTGCTGTTTTCAGAAAGGGCGGAAGTAATTCCCAGGGATAGCCCTACCGTACTATAGGCCGAAAAGACTTCGAAGGCGATCTGTATCAAGGTAAACTCGGGATTAAAAATAAGCAATAACAGGATACCGGTACCTATAATCGCCAAAGAGATCGAAATAATGGCAAAAGCCCGCTTAACGGCATCGGATGCAATGCGTCGGGTACCGATTTCGATATGGGGGCTATCGCGCGCAACGGTAAAAATGTTGAGGGTGGCCAGCGCAAAGGTAGTGGTCTTGATTCCCCCGCCGGTAGATGCCGGGGAGGCGCCGATCCACATCAGGAATATCATAAATAGGATGCCCGGAATGGTAAAATCGGTCATGTCGACGGTATTAAAGCCTGCGGTACGGGCGGTGACGGAGGCGAACAGGGATGTGGTGAACTTTCCAAAAATAGAACTATGCCCCGATAGGATGGTGGCCTGTTCGGAAAGCGAGAAGAAAACCGTACCCACTGTTAGTAGGATGGCGGTGGTCACAATCGTAATCTTGGTGTTCAAAAGAACGACCCTGGCAATGAATTTTTTTCGTCCCTTGGCAAAAATGTTCAGGGCCAACCGACGTAGGTACTGGGTGACGTTATAGGCGATATGATAGCCGAGGCCCCCGAAAACGATAAGCACCATGACCACCCACTGCATGAAATAGTTGAACCGCAGTCCGCTGTCATAGAGTCCGTCCGTGGCGAGCGAAAACCCGGCATTGCAATAGGCAGAAATAGCGTGGAAAACGGCGAAGAACCCTTTCTCGTCCGTTACCTCTGACGATAGGGAAAAATAGATGAGCATGGCCCCGATAGCCTCGATGACCAAGGAGAAGACCACAATCTGCATCACCCTCGCCATGACACCGCCTAGCCGGTCGTGGCCCAGAATGTTTTGCATGTACAGACTTTCGCGATACGATGCGCCCGTTTTGAAAAAATAGGCGAAGAACGAGGTGAAGGTAAGCATTCCGAGGCCGCCCAATTGAAAGAGCACCATGATGACCGTCTGTCCGAAATAGGTGAAATCGACCGCCGTGTCGACGACGATCAGACCGGTCACCGCAGTGGCACTGGTAGCGGTAAAAAGAGCGTCGATGAAGGAGATGCCATTGGTCGTAGCGGCCGGTAGCATCAGCATAAAGGTACCGACCAAGGCGATGAGGCCGAAACTGCCCACAAAAAGGATAGCTGGATTGAAATACAGGCCATAGAATTTGCGTAGCAACAGCGAAAGCCGGGTCAGAAAATAAAAAAGAAGACCTGCCTCAAGAATATAGCGTTGTTTGAAGAGGGCATCCGTAAAGGACAAGTCGGAATTGGCGAGAACCAGAACCGTTTCCAATACCAGTAAGAAAGAAAGATAAATCAGGTTGATCTTGGGTATCTTCCCGCTTTCGCCACGCTGTCTGAAAATCCGGTATTTGTAAAGATTAAAGGCCATCAAGGCGATGACCAGACTGGGAAGAACGATGATTTTATACTGTCGGAACTCCTCTAAGTTTTTAAATCCGAAATCGTAGACCAGAAAAACGATTAGAATAAGATCGAGGAACAACAGGGCAAGGTTGGAGAGCGTCAGTTTATTCCACATGACAAGGTTGCACTTTTTTCGTGATGCGCCGGTTTAACGAATTCAAGTAATCGGTGCACCGTAATCGGAATTCACCAGTTCTACGAGACTCTCCACAGTGGGGATTTTGGCCACCTTCACTTTTTCAAAATACTTCTTCGCCTCTGTCGCCGTAGTCTCGCCGATGCAATATGCGATTTTATCGGGCTCGTTCTTCAACATATAGCTTTCAACGGTAGAAGGACTATAAAACATCATCCCTTCTACCTTGTCATCGACCAGAACAGGAGCATGCCGGGTCTTGTAAGCCTCGATTTCGTGGACGGTAATATTGTTTTCGGCTAGAACATCTGGCAGAGTGTCCAACCGGAGGTTGCTACAGAAATAGGTGACCTCAAGTCCCTCCATATATTCTATCAGGTATTTTGCGAGCTTTTCGGCGTTTTTTTCCTGATGTTTGACTGGGCCGATACGGCGCTCGATGAGGCGTTTGGTCTTTCGGCCAACGCAGTAGATGTTCTCGAACTTCAGGTCTTCCGGGGCTACGTTGGCCAACAAGGCCTCGACCGCATTCTGGCTGGTGATGATAACGTTCTGCTTCTCCTTTTTTAGCTCAAAGGCCGAAATGCGATTAGGGTTCACCTTGATAAAATCCTGTGATTCGACACGCACCGCGTCTACGAACGAATCCAATTGGGCGGGAGTCAGGTCTTTGGTGGAATACACGTTCGCCTTCTTCACGGCCACCCCCTGAATTTCGTTCATCAGCAACTTGCCGCCCCGGCTGAGAATGCTATTGGCGCAGTCCCGCCCCAAAAATTCGTGCCGACCTACGGGGGCGCTGAATTCGGAATGTAGTTTTTTCTTGCCGTCGACCGTTAGCAGGACGCCCTTGAGTACCATTTCATTGTCTTGGTTGACATAGGCGAGAGCTCCGATGGGCGCGGTACATCCGCCTTCGAGGATACGTAAAAACTCCCGCTCTTGGCGGACGCAGATTTCGGTAGCCTCGTGGTTCAACGCGGCACAGGCCTCGCGAACGAATTCATCTTGCTCCAAGGCGACGACCATAATGGCCCCTTGGGCGGGGGCGGGCACCATCCAGGTAAGGCCTACCGTGTTTTCGATTTCGAGGCCGATACGTTCGAGACCGGCGGCGGCGAAGATGGCCCCGTTCCAGTCGTTGGTTTGCAGTTTTTCGTGGCGGGTGTTGACATTGCCCCGCAAATCGACCACGGTGTGGGTCGGATACCGGTTCAACCATTGGGCCTTTCTGCGAAGGCTTCCGGTGGCGATAATCGCATCTTTCTCGGCTAGGAATTCCTCGTTTTTTTTGAACGCAAGCAAATCCAAATAGTTGCCACGTTCCAAGACTGCTGCTTGTACGATTCCCTCCGGTAATTTTGTCGGGACATCCTTCATACTGTGCACTGCGACGTCAATTTCGCCGCGCAACATGGCAACATCAAGGGTTTTGGTAAAGATTCCGGTGACCCCTAGTTCGTGCAGGGGTTTGTCCAGCACCAGATCTCCGGTGGATTTTACGGGAACGAGCGTAGTGCGATGGCCGAGGGCCTCCAGTTGTTCCTTAACGGTGGTCGCCTGCCACAGCGCCAATTCGCTATCGCGGGTACCAATGCGGATGACCTTGCTCATGAGGGGGTTTCGACTTCGAGGTGGAACACTTTCTGGATGAGGTCCAAACTGGAATCGGCATCCACATCATCGTCTTTCAGATGGTTCGCGAACTGCTTGGTGATTTTTTGGATGATACGGTTGGAGATAACATCGGCCTGCTGTTCATTGAAATCCGCTCGTTTTTTGGACTGGTAGTCCATTTCTTCCTCCTTCATCGTCCTCAGTTTCATTTTGAGGGCCTTGATGACCGGTGCGAACTTGCGGGTCTCGAGCCATTGTCAAAAGTCATTTTTTACCTCATCAATAATGTTTTCGGCAACGGGAATATGCTCTTTTCTCCGATCCAAGGTCTCATCGGTGATTTGGGATAGATGGTCTAAATGCACTACCGAAACATTTGCCAGTTCCAGAACATCGTCGGCCACGTTTTTGGGGATGGACAGGTCCAGAATCAACAGCGGTTTTTTGGTATGAATCAATTCCCTCGATACCGTAGGCGACTGGGCGCTGGTGGCCACAATCAGTACATCGGTGTTGCGGATTTCCGTTTGCAGATCGCCATAATCCTTCACCGTCAGATGGAATTTTCCTGCAATTTCCTCTGCCTTTTCCTTGGTACGGTTGACCAAAGTGATGTGGTCGTTTTGGGTGTGTTTGACTAGATTTTCACAAGTATTCCGACCAATCTTACCGGTTCCAAAAAGTAGGATATTTTTGCCGGAAATATCGTCGACGTTCTCCAGAATGTAGCGAACGGAAGCAAAGGCGACTGAAGTGGCGCCGGTCGAGATTTCCGTTTCGTTTTTGATGCGTTTACTGGCCTGCAGCACCGAATTGCAGAGCCTTTCGATAAACGGATTTGCGATACCAAACTTTTTGGACCGCTTAAAACTGTGCTTCAGTTGGCTGATAATCTCGAAATCGCCCAAAATTTGGCTGTCCAATCCTGTGCCGACCCGGAAAAGCTGGCCTATAGCATCCTTGTTTTTATAGACGTAGGCGAATTCCTGAAATTCCTCCACAGAGCCGGAAGTGTTATCGCAAAGTAGCTTGATCAATTGAAAGGGGTGCTGGGCAAAGCCGTAAAGTTCGGTACGATTACAGGTCGAGATGGCAAGCAGTCCATCAATGCCCTGCGCCTTGGCCTGCATCAGCAGTTTTTCGGTGGCCGGTTTTCCCAAACTGAACTTGCCCCGGGTCTCGGCATCAGCCTTTTGGTAACTGAGCCCTACGGTATAAAATGAATTATGTCGGGAGATATGATAGTCCTTCATGTAGTTCTTGGTGGAGGTGCATCGCATCGAATGGGCACCCTAAACATCAAACGGGTACAAAAATACAGGGCAACATCCTGAAAAAATACCGCTAGCGGTACAATTAGTATCGGTGTAGGGGTTTTGAGGACGGATTCCTCTGAAATTCATCCAAAAGGGCTATTTTTGTAGGAATTACTGGGTCTAGAAACTTTCCTATTTAGAACAATTCTAAATAAATGGGATGCTACACACGATGATTATGGATGTAAAAAATGTCGCTCAAGGTTCGTTTCAGGAAGTATTTATAGAGGATGGATTTTTCGTGCTCAAAATTCAAAACGACACCAGCGAGATGCACAAAGTGACCCGGGATATTGATAGCAGTTTTATCCAATTCCATTTCTGCCTTAAGGGCCGCGCCAGGTTCGTTTTCAATAAGGGAAACTACGCGTTGGACGTTTCCGAAGAGCAGTCATTGCTGCTTTACAATCCGCAAATGGACCTGCCCATGAACCTCGAATTGGCGCCGAATTCGTGGATGGTTTCGGTTGTGATGACCATTCGAAAATTCCACTCGCTCTTCTCCCGGGAAGCGGACTACATCCCATTTCTGAGCAGCGAGAATAGGGACAAGAAATACTACAGCCAAGAAGGGGTGAGCCCCGCTATCGCAGTGGTCTTGAGTCAAATCATGAACTATAATCTACATCCTTCCATCAAGGAGCTTTATATCAAAGGAAAGACCTACGAACTGATATCTCTCTACTTCAATAAAGGTGAGGATGCCGATGTCGAACAATGCCCCTTTCTGGTCGATGAAGACAATGTACGGCGCATCCGGCAGGCCAAGGAAATCGTCATCGCCAGGATGGCCGAGCCGCCGACCTTGGCCGAACTATCCGAGGAAATCGGACTATCCCTTAAAAAACTGAAGGAAGGATTTAAGCAAATCTATGGGGATTCCGTATTCAGCTTTCTGTTCGATTACAAAATGGAATACGCCCGGAAAATGCTTGAGACCGGCCGCCACAATGTCAACGAGGTCGGTCTGAAAGTCGGCTATAGCACAGCCAGCCATTTTATATCCGCCTTTAAAAAGAAGTACGGTACGACGCCGAAGAAATATCTGATGGCCTCCGCCAATGTTTGAACACGATCGAATGCTCCTAATTCACCTACCCCTCCTTTTCACCCCTTTTGTCGGATAAATTATATTCTTTATGAATTTTAGGCTATCCTAGCACCCGAAAAGTTACCTTATCCTCCGTTATCAACGTCCTTTTACCTATTGAAACCGTATAAGGAAATAGGAGCCGGTCTCAATTTCGGCCCGATAAATTCCCCCGTATGCCCTTTGAAAAAATTGCCGGTCGCTGTTTTGCTACGCTAGCTACTTTGACCATGTTTTTCTTTTTCGCCTGTGAATCTGACGATGGAACCCTCGACGATAGAACACCACCTACTGTTCCCGGGGGGCTGAAGGCTCTCGAAGTCGAGGATACCTCTATTTTGGTTTCATGGGAAGTTTCGGGAGACAATGTCGCGACAACGGGCTATGTGGTATATCAAAACGACTTACAGGTTTCCAACGATTCGGTGACCCGCTATCGGGCCACTGGCCTAGATCCAGAAACCAAATACTCTTACAAAGTTCGGGCAGTCGATGCTGCGGGCAACGTATCGGGCTTCACCCCCGAACTTCTCGCGACCACCCTAAAAAAGACCCAGGCGCCCGATATACCCGTTTCTGAACCTATCGACACCATCGCGCCCACGGAACCCCAAAATCTTTCGGTCACCGACATTGAAAGAACAACGGCGAATCTAGGTTGGGAGGCTTCCACCGATAATCTTGGCGTTGTGGCTTATCGGGTATTTCAGGATGCCACCTTACTGGCCACCGTGCCCGACACCCAATTCAGCCTGACCAATCTCTTGCCGGAAACCGAATATTCATTTTTCGTATCCGCCATTGATAAGGCGGACAATGAATCAGATCTTAGCGAAGTATTGACCTTTTCTATGTTGACCGAGGTCGATTCCATAGTTGCAGATACCGTTCCGCCCACAAGACCTTTGGATTTAGTGGCGGTGGACAGCACTGAAACCACTATCGGCCTTAGTTGGTCGGCCGCCACTGATAGTGTTGGAGTTATCGGTTACCGTGTTTTTCAGGACACCGTTCTGCTTGCCACCATCACCGGAACCCAGTATCAGGCCGTGGACTTGAACGCCGGCACTTCCTATAACTTTGCTGTTACCGCTCTGGATGGGGCAGAAAACGAATCGGAGGCGAGCGAAACCCTAACGGTTTCCACCGCTACCCCTGAGGAAGTCGAACCACCTGCCACTGTAGACAAAATACTGGTCTTCACCAAAACAGTGGAATTCCGCCATACTTCCATCCCCAAAGGCGTGGCCACCTTGATTGCCTTAGGAGCCGCCAACGACTTCGAGGTAGAACAGACCGAAAATGCGACGGATTTTACTTTGGAGAACTTGCAACAATACCAAGCAGTCGTGTTCCTTAGCACAACTGGCGACGTGCTCAATAAAGCCCAACAAGACGACTTCGAAAGCTACATCCGGTCTGGCGGAGGTTTTATGGGCATCCACGCCGCCACCGACACCGAATATAATTGGGCTTGGTACGGCCAACTGGTCGGCGCCTATTTTAACGGTCACCCCTCCATTCAAGAAGCAAACGTCGACGTAACCGACGCCGGCCACCCCTCGACCTCCGCCCTACCCGACCCTTGGACCCGTACCGACGAATGGTACAATTTCAAGGATATCAATCCCAACATCAACGTGCTGCTCAACCTTGACGAATCGACTTACAACGGAGGCACCAACGGCACCGACCACCCCATCGCCTGGTTCCATGAATTCGAAGGCGGCCGCTCTTTTTACACTGGTGGTGGGCACTCCGATTCCAGCTTCGACGAACCCTATTTTCAGGCGCATCTGTTGGGCGGGGTTTTGTATTGTTTGGGGAGATAAGATTATTGCTCAGGTCGTTACACAGTTCGAGTAGACCAATCTGACCCTAGAAGTGATCTTTTATGAACGACAAAACCCTTGTATGCGCTCATACAAGGGTTTGATAAATACATTAAGATATTCCTTAGTTAGGATACACTTCAGAAAATCGGGATTGGTACCTTGACTTAATGAAATCATGCTCCGACCCACGAATCGCTTCTTGCTCATAACTCTTCTTGGCAGTATCGCCATTTGATGGATACACGCTGAAAAATTCAACTTCACGTTTTGTTTTATTGTCACTAAGACCTCTGATATTAATTTTAATCTCCTCGTCATATTCCCTGGATTTTGTATGGAGTGTCATTCCATTATATTCAAAGTCTACCATATACAATTCTGATTCTTCAAGAAGTTCTTCGGGAAGAGTCACTAGTTTTACGGAAGAGCCCGAAGGGGATATAACTGACCAGTAGGTGGTGTTCCCATTGGTAAAAGATTCACTCGCTCTGAATTCAACACTATGGTAATTGTAAGGGGCATCGACGGTGAACTGAAAATCGTTTGGTTTTTCATTGGATACGTCAACGCCAATAACCGGCGGAATAGCAAAAGTACTGATGGCGCTCCCGATCTTTGAATAACTATAGTAGTATTCTTCAAATCTAAATTTTAGGTCAGATCGATAATTATCCACATCGTCCAAATAGCCAAATTGTATGTTTTCCGGAATATTTTCATAATAAGCAAAATAGAGAGACAACAATTCTGATTGAACGCTGCCCTGATTTTCAGTTAGGCCGGCAATGCTGAAGGA
>JBAUIP010000401.1:0-15843 GCA_049683055.1 Pricia sp. | reverse complement strand
GGTCTTTTAAGTCCATATTGCGAGGATACTATTTTTTTACCAACCCCAATTCCACCAACCGCTCGTTTAGATATTCTCCCGCGGTAATGTCCTCAAATTGTTTCGGATGATCATTGTCGACGCAGTTCTCAAGGCAATCCAAAGGCATTTCGCTGACAGGATGCATAAAAAAAGGGATCGAATACCGAGAGGTATCCCATTCTTTTTTAGGGGGATTAATGACCTTATGGATGGTCGATTTAAGTTGATTATTGGTCAACCGCGACAGCATGTCCCCCACATTGATCATCAGTTCATCGGGACGTGCGATGGCATCGATCCAATCATTATCATGGTTTTTCACTTGTAACCCTCGGCCGTGGGCACCCATTAATAAAGTAATCAGGTTAATGTCCCCATGGGCGGCAGCGCGTTCGGCATTTTTAGGCTCTTCGGTAATCGGCGGATAGTGTATGGGGCGTAAAATGGAATTCCCGTTCCTTATATATTCATCAAAATAATTTTCCTCAAGTTCGAGGTGCAATGCAAGGGCCCTAAGCACATATTTGGCCGTTTTTTCCAGCATTTGAAACGCTTCCCTACCGACTTCATTAAACTCGGGCAGCTCCGTTACTTCTACGTTGCTCGGGTACTCCTCTTCCAATTCGGGATTGCCCTCGACATACTGTCCAAAATGCCAGAACTCCTTCAAATCACCTTCTTTCCTTCCCTTGGCATGCTCTTTTCCGAAGGAGGTGGATCCCCGTTGCCCGCCGATGCCCTCGATTTCATATTTGTCCTTCGTTTCTTGGGGCAGGTCGAAAAACTTTTTGATTTCCGCGTAGAGCTTATCCACCAGTTCTTCGGATAAAAAGTGGCCGCTAAGGGCGACAAAACCGATATTCTCGAAGGCGGCACCGATTTTTTCGGTAAACAATAGCTTTTTGTCTTGATCTCCGGATACGAAATCCTGTAAGTCTACACTGGGTATGGTGTTCATGGTTCTGTTTTCTTAAAAGAGAATCAAAGTTAAGGAAAATGGAGAGGATTATTTAAGTGTAATTCCATAAAGTTCGCAGGCCATTCTTGATCTGTGGTATTTTGAACTACTGGGCACAATACTTCGCCCAAGTAGGAATAAACGGCAAATTAAATATTTTGATTCGGGTTTGGAGTGCTTTTGCTTACATTTAGCCCACTAATTTTTTTCATGAAGTACGATAAAAAGGATATAGCTTCCGGAACGCTGCTAGCTCTTTATAAAAGGATGCTCAAACCGCGAATGATCGAGGATAGGATGCTGGTCTTGCTACGGCAGGGCAAAATCTCCAAATGGTTCAGCGGTATCGGGCAGGAAGCGATTTCCGTCGGCGTGGCCAGCGCCATGAAGCTGGAGGAATATATACTACCCATGCACCGCAATCTGGGCGTTTTTACGACCCGGGAGATTCCCCTGCACCGACTCTTTTCCCAATGGCAGGGCAAGGCGGGGGGATTCACCCAAGGCCGTGACCGCAGTTTTCATTTTGGGACGCAGGAGTACAAGATTGTAGGGATGATATCCCATCTCGGTCCCCAATTGGGTGTAGCGGACGGGATTGCCCTAGCCGACGTTCTACAAAATCGGAAGCGGGTCACCGCTGTTTTTACCGGGGAAGGGGGCACCAGCGAAGGGGATTTCCACGAAGCCCTAAACATCGCCTCCGTTTGGCAGTTGCCGGTACTATTCTGTATCGAGAACAATGGGTATGGACTCTCCACACCAACCAGTGAACAGTACCGCTGCGAAAACTTGGCGGATAAGGGAATCGGATACGGTATGAAATCGTATACGATTGACGGAAATAATGTTTTAGAGGTATACCATCAGGTCAACGCGCTATGCGAGCAGATGCGCCAAAATCCGGAACCTGTTCTGTTGGAATTTCAGACCTTTAGGATGCGCGGCCACGAAGAGGCCAGCGGCACGAAGTATGTACCCGATGCGCTGATGGAGGAGTGGGCGGCCAAGGATCCCATCAGCAACTATGAAACCTTTTTAATCGATGAAGGCATTTTGAATGCCATCAAAATCGACCTTCTGAGGGCAGAAATAGAATCGGAAATCAACGAGCACCTGTCCCTCGCCTTTGAGGAAGGGGAGATGAAATCGGATGGAAGTAAAGAGTTAAGTGGGGTCTACCAAAAATTTGATTATAAGGAATTAAAGCCAAACGAACATACTGAAAACATACGCTTGGTCGATGCCATTTCCCAAGGCCTGAGGCAAGGCATGGAAAAACATGATAACCTTGTCCTCATGGGGCAGGATATCGCGGATTACGGGGGTGTCTTTAAAGTGACGGAAGGGTTTATTCAGGTTTTCGGCAAAGACCGGGTACGCAACACACCCATCTGTGAATCCGGTATCGTGGAAACGGCCATGGGGCTGTCCATCAACGGCATGAAAGCAGTGGTCGAGATGCAGTTCGCCGATTTTGCGAGTAGCGGGTTCAATCCTATTGTGAACTATATCGCGAAATCCCATTACCGTTGGGGCGAAAAGGCCGATGTGGTCATAAGGATGCCTTGCGGTGGCGGTGTCGGGGCGGGTCCCTTTCATTCCCAGACGAACGAGGCCTGGTTTACAAAGGTACCCGGACTCAAAGTGGCCTATCCCGCTTTTCCCTATGACGCGAAAGGGCTGCTGGCCACGGCTATCGATGACCCCAATCCCGTGTTGTTCTTCGAGCATAAGGGACTCTATCGCAGTATTTATCAGGATGTTCCTACGGATTACTACACCCTTCCTTTCGGAAAAGCATCCCTTCTACGGGAAGGCGGTCAGATTACCATCGTATCCTACGGTGCCGGCATCCATTGGGCCTTGGAAACCTTGGAAAAGCATCCGGATATCGAGGCGGACCTTATCGACCTACGCACGCTCTCGCCTTTGGATATGGTATCCATCTATACTTCCGTAGAAAAAACCGGTAAGCTCATCATCCTTCAAGAGGACAGTCTTTTTGGGAGTATATCCAGCGATATATCCGCCTTGGTCATGGAAAACCGGTTCGAATATCTCGATGGCCCCATTAAACGGGTGGCTAGCCTAGAAACGCCCGTCCCATTTTCCAAAAACCTTGAGAACATCTATTTACCGAGGGAAAGGTTCGTGACTGCCCTAACAGAGCTGCTATCCTATTGAATCCAACGATTTCATGGCATCGAGCCAATAAAAAACCGGTTTACAGCAACGTGGTTCTACCTAAAATATCATTTTTGTAGAGTTTGAAAAGGCTCAAACAACCTACTGAGTTGATTTCAACGTATATCTAGTTTAACAACCCAATAAATTATAGTTATGAGCAAATTTATTTTATTCGGAATGGTGCTAAGTTTGGCGCTTACTTCGTGTTCTATCTCCAAAGAGGTGAGAGAGGACCGAAAAACGGTCGATGGCACCTGGACCCTCAACAATGTAGTCTATGAAGGCAACGAGGGCGACTTTAAGGCCCAGCTCTTCGACGACGCCGAGGCCGTCTGTTTTGAAGGTAGCACCTGGTTTTTTAGAAATAACAACAGCACAGGCAATTACACCATTCCCACAGGGAGCCTTTGTTCGGGAGGTCAGCGTAACATTCGCTGGTCGATTATCGAAAACGAGGGCGGTGGGGAACAGCTGCAATTTAAGTTTATCGATGAAAAAAAGAACGATATTAACGGGAGAACAGGTTATAGATTGGATCTGGTTTCGCTTAGCCCATCACAGATGACATTGAAATCGGATGTTTCCGTGGGCGGGAGTCCCGTTTCGGTGGTATACGAGTTCAGTCGATGATTATTATCCGTAGCATATGAATTCTAGTTCCATCGATTCCGAGGCCCGGCTATGAACAGAACAAACAATTAAATAATTAACAATTCAAATTTATTATAATGAAGCAGAAAATAATCAAATCCGTATATATGCTTATGGCCATAGCCATGATTGCGGGTTGCAAAACCGTACAGAATGCCAATAATAAACAAAAAGGAGCTGTCATAGGTGCCGGAAGTGGCGCCGCTATTGGCGGGGTCATCGGCAATAACGTCGGCGACGGCAATAACACAGTGCTCGGTGCCATTTTGGGCGCAGCTATTGGTGGGGTCGCCGGAGGCTATATAGGAAACAGAATGGACCGGCAGGCGGAACGTATCGAGGAAGAAATTCCCGGTGCCGAGGTCACCCGGGTAGGTGAGGGTATCAACGTTACCTTTACCGAAGATCAAGGCGTTTATTTCGATACCAATAAATCGGATGTACAGGGTACTTCGCAGGAAACCTTGAACAGTATGGCGCAGATTCTGAAAGAGTATCCTAAATCCAATATCCTAATCGAGGGGCATACCGATAGCGCGGGTCCGGATGATTACAATATGACCTTATCGAAACAACGTGCCACCTCCGTGAGCGACTATTTGGTATCGCAGGGTATTGAAAAGAGCCGTCTGACGACCAAGTGGTACGGTGAAAACCAACCGGTGGCCAGTAATGAGACCAAGGAAGGCAAGGCCCAGAACCGTCGGGTCGAAATGGCCATTGTTGCGAGCGAGGCGCTTAAGGAAGAGGCCAAACAGCAAGTAAAAGGATAAACAGAAGTGTAAAAGGTTCGTCAACGCCTTTGATTCAAGAACATAAATCCCGGCGGATCCTGTCGGGATTTTTATTTTTGTACCTAATTTTCAACGGATGCAGTACGATGTCATTGTGGTAGGGGGCGGTTTGGCGGGATTGACCGCTGCCATTGCTTTATCCCAAAATGGACATCGGGTGTTGGTTTTCGAAAAAAACCGGTATCCGCACCATAGGGTTTGCGGGGAATATGTTTCCAACGAGGTGGTTCCCTATTTGGACCGGTTGGGGGTGTCGCTCGATACTGCGAATGCCGTAGATATTGATTCCCTGACCTTGAGCACGGCGCGGGGCAAATCCCTTAAAGTGGCTCTGCCATTGGGAGGCAAAGGAATCAGCCGTCACTGCTTTGACGATTTGCTCTACCAACGGGCGCTTGCCCTCGGGGTGGACTTTGAGTTTCAGCAGGTAGATTCCCTTGAATTTAAGAATGCTATTTTTGAGATAGTCACAAGTTCTGATTTAATCTATACTTCAAGTATTGCCATTGGGGCCTACGGTAAGCGCAGCAATCTGGACAAGGCCTTAAAGCGGGATTTTGTCAATAAGAAATCACATTGGTTGGCGGTGAAAGCGCATTATACTTATGACGATTTTCCGGAACGTTCGGTAGCCCTTCACAGTTTCGAAGGGGGATACGGCGGACTATCAAAAACGGAAACCGGAGCGGTCAACTTCTGCTATCTGGTAACCTACGAAAGTTTTAAGAAGCATGCCGGTATTGCCAGTTTCAATGCCAATGTGGTAGCGCGGAATCCTTTTTTGAGGGATTTTTTAGAGGAAGCAGTTCCGATTTTCGATGCACCTTTGACCATCGCCCAAATATCCTTCCGTGCCAAAAAAACGGTGGAAAACCATATCTTGATGTGCGGCGATACCGCGGGATTGATACATCCGCTATGCGGAAATGGCATGGCGATGGCTATTCATAGTGCGAAAATAGCATCCGACCTAGTGGACAGGTTCCTCAAGAATGAGAATAGTGGGCGTGACCGATTGGAAATGGAATATCAAAAAGAATGGAATATTCATTTCAAACGACGCTTGTGGATGGGCCGACGTCTGCAATCCATCCTGTTGAATCCAAAATTATCTTCCATTGCGTTATCCACTGTGGTGAAACGACCATCCATTCTCAAAAAACTTATTCAAAACACCCATGGCGAACCGATTTCATAATTTTATCAAAGTGAGCAAATGATGGCCGATTTTTCAACCAGGAATACGGAAGCGGAGCTGATGGATGACCCGGGGGTGTCCCAGAATACACTGGAAAAAGTATTGGAGGACATTGATCGAACCAACCGGCTTTTAAAGGGCAACGGTATTACGGTGGAGTCCGTAGCCCAATTGATACGGGAATTCCCCCAAGAATCGTATACGATTTTAGATATGGGATGTGGCAACGGAAACATGCTTCGCGAGATAATCAGGGTAGCCAGGCGCATGGGCGTAAGGGTAGAAGCCATCGGTATCGACCTGAGCGAAAAGGCCTTGGCAATTGCAAGGTCGGCATCCCATGATTTTCCGGAAATCCGCTATCTAAAACAGGATATTCTGTGCTTAAAACCTGAAGATTTGAATTGTGATATATTGCTATGCACCCTAACGATGCATCACTTTCACAATGAAAATATCCCGGTTTTTCTGGCACAGTTCTCTAAGTTGGCACGTATTGGCATAGTTATCAACGACTTGCAAAGAAGTCCCTTGGCCTACCAGCTTTTTCGGGCCTTTAGTACTATTTTTATACGCACGGACATCGCAAAACATGACGGGCGGATATCCATAAAAAGTGGATTTACCAGGTCCGAACTGGAACGTTTCGCTCAGGATCTGCCCTCGCTAAGGCACGATATCCGATGGAAATGGGCTTTTCGATATGTATGGGTGATGCGGACCGAACGACTAAACGGAACATATGAATGAAGTACGGATCACCACGGTGGCCAAACAACTGCCTGAATATTGTAGGGATACGAAGGACGTTTTGCCTTTGGTGGAGCTGTGGCTAGCGGGTCAAGAGGAACGCTTCCGGCGTAAAGTGATTAAAATATTTGAAGGTGCTGCGGTCGATAAACGGTACAGCATTATGGAGCCTGAGGAGGTCTTTACGGCAACCTCTTTTGAGCAGAAAAACGATATCTACGTTCGGGAAGTCAAAAAATTGGGTCGGAAAGTCCTCAAAAAGGCTTTGGACGACGCTAAGTGGACTGCGAACTCCTTAGATTACATCATCACGGTCAGCTGTACCGGCATCATGATTCCCTCTCTGGACGCCTACCTAGTCAATGATTTGGGATTACGGCAGGATGTCGTTCGCCTTCCGGTCACCGAAATGGGATGCGCCGCCGGGGTATCGGGCCTTATTTACGCCGAAAACTTTTTGAGGGCGCATCCGGACAAACGCGCCGCCGTGGTGGCCGTGGAGAGTCCCACGGCAACCTTTCAACTGGATGATTATTCCATGGCCAACATGGTCAGTGCGGCCATTTTTGGGGATGGTGCGGCCTGCGTTCTACTTTCCTCGGAAAAAGAGGCGGCGGGCCCCAAAGTGGTAGGAGGGGAGATGTACCACTTTACCGATGCCACCCAAATGATGGGTTTCGACTTGACGGATGGCGGACTAAAAATGATATTGGACATTAGGGTGCCGGAGACCATTGCCACGCATTTTCCCAATATCGTGCACCCGTTTTTACAGAAGCACGGAACCTCGATTGAAGCGGTCGACCACTTGATTTTTCATCCCGGGGGCCGTAAAATCGTGCAGACCGTTGAGGAGCTGTTCGGCAAACTGGGAAAGAATATTAACGATACCCGCGAGGTGTTGCGGCAATATGGCAATATGAGCAGTGCGACCGTTTTATACGTGCTGGAGCGTTTTTTAGAAAAGGATATTTCCAAGGGGGAGCAAGGGTTGATTCTTAGCTTCGGTCCCGGATTTTCAGCGCAGCGGGTGTTATTGGAGTGGTAGGTAATTTTTTATAGCAGGTTTTTTCTTTTCAAAATTTAAAAATTTATGGCGACGACCTTGGAAAAACATTGGGCCTTAATTTTGGGAGGAAGCAGTGGATTAGGGTTGGCCACGGCCCAAAAACTGGCACGTCATGGCTTTGATATCATCATCGTACATCGCGATAGAAAATCCGATGTAGAGCGGATCGAGTCCGACTTCAAAGAAATTACTTCAAGAGGGGCTCGATTGCGCAGTTTCAATTTGGATGCCGCGAATTTGCAAAAGAGAGTCGATGCCATTCAGGAAATCGGGAAAACGTTGGAGGATGGAAGCAAGATTAAAGTTTTGGTACACAGTATCGCCAAGGGAAACTTAAAGCCGATGTACGCCAAGTTGGGAACTACCTTGAGCAATCAAGATTTTCAGATTACCTTAAACGCTATGGCCCTAAGCCTTTACGATTGGACAAAAGCACTTATCGAGGCGGAGCTCTTTGATAAAGATGCGCGAATCGTTTCCTTTACAAGCGAAGGCAGTAGAAAGGCGTGGCCGGGATATGCTGCCGTGTCCGCAGCGAAGGCCACTTTGGAAGCCATCACCCGGAACATCGCCTTGGAATTCGCGGCATCGGGGATAAAGGCCAATTGCATCCAAGCGGGAGCGACGGAGACCCGGGCCTTTCAGATGATTCCCGGTCACGAAAAAATCAAGGAAGATGCCTTGAAACGTAATCCCAATAATCGCCTTACCACCCCAGAGGATGTTGCCAATGTTGTTTATTTGCTCACTACCGATGAGGCGCGATGGATTACCGGCACGGTAATTAAGGTCGATGGCGGGGAAAGTTTGAGGTGACTTGGATGCCGGCTCCCAAAATATTCGAATTTCACCATGGATGTAGATACTATTATCGCGCAACTGCCGTACTCTAAGCCTTTTCTTTTCGTCGAACAACTTCTTGAGGTAGATAAAGACGGCGTAAGAGGCAGCTTTACTTTTTCTAGGCAAATGGATTTCTATCAAGGTCATTTTAAGGGACATCCGGTGACCCCTGGCGTCATCCTTACCGAATGCTGTGCACAGATCGGGGTAGTCTGCCTCGGTATTTACCTGTTATCCAACGGGGAAAATCCTAAACAGGAAGACAGGAACGATCAACAACTGAAAAATATTAAAATCGGACTTAGTAGCTCGCAAATGGAATTCCTGCTTCCGGTATTTCCCGATGAAAAAGTTACGGTGACCTCCCAAAAACTCTATTTTCGTTTCAATAAGCTGAAATGTGCCGTAAAAATGCACAACGCAGCCGGAAAATTGGTCTGTAAAGGCGAGATAGCCGGAATGATACAAACGGGTGTCCATCATTGATTTGAGTTTGTATAGCATGAACAATCGAGAAAAGAATAGCAACCGGGTAGTCATTACGGGCTTAGGGGTCTGCGCACCCAATGGAGTTGGTCTGGATGCCTTTGGAAATGCGATGGCGAATGGAGAAAGCGGTATCCGTTTTATTCCGGAATTGAAGGAATTGGGATTCGGATGTCAAATAGCCGGCGAACCGCAGATTACCGACGACCTGCTCCAGCAGTATTTCACTCCCTTGCAACTCCGCGGACTGAACGCGACCGGCATCATCTATGGCGTCATGGCCGGAACCGAGGCCTGGAAGGATGCTGGGTTGAAGGAAGCATCTTCGGAAACACCGGATTGGGATAGCGGTATCCTATTCGGAACGGGCACCTTGGGCGTGGCCAAATTCCGAGAGGCCATAAATCTGGTGGATGAAAAGAATGTCCGGCGATTGGGAAGTACTACGGTCATCCAGACCATGGCCAGCGGAATCAGTGCCTACTTAGGCGGGATTCTAGGGTGCGGAAACCAGGTGACCACCAATTCCTCGGCCTGCACTACAGGTACGGAGGCCATTTTGATGGCTTATGAACGAATCGCCTCCGGCAGGGCAAAACGGATGTTGGCCGGAAGCTGCGGCGATAGCGGACCCTACGTCTGGGCCGGTTTCGACGCCATGCGTATCCTTCCCAGAAATTTTAACGAGAGTCCCGAAACTGCCAGTCGCCCGATGAGCGCTTCCGCCGCGGGGTTTGTGCCGGGGAGTGGGGCAGGGGCACTGGTACTGGAATCCCTAACCAGTGCCAGGGAACGCGGTGCCAAAATTTATGCCGAGATACTGGGTGGCGCCGTTAATAGTGGGGGACAACGGGGCGAGGGCTCCATGACTGCTCCCAATAGCGAGGCCGTGCAACGCTGTATCGTACAGGCCGTTAAAAATTGCGGAATCACAACCACCGATATTGACGTCATCAATGGCCATCTGACCGCTACCACCAAAGATGCCTTGGAAATCCAAAATTGGAGCGAAGCTTTGGGACGTTCCGGACCCGATTTTCCGTTAATCAATTCCTTCAAAGGACTTTTTGGCCATTGCTTATCCGCCGCTGGCAGCATCGAATGTGTCGCATCGATACTGCAATTCGAAAGGAACCAGTTTTTTGGCAATGTGAATTGTGAGGACTTACATCCAGAAATTTCCAATCTCGTCGATAAGGAAAAAATTCTCCAAAAGACGATTTTCCATGAGCCCCAAGTACTGGCCAAAGCCAGTTTTGGATTCGGCGATGTCAATGCCTGTGTAGTTTTTTGTAGGTTTTAAAGCCTAAACAACCCTAAATGTGAAGAATAATTGCCTCGGCCCTAGACCCAAAGCGAAATGGAATAACCCGGGTGCCGATGCCTTTTGAAACGTACAGACTGCTATACTCATTCCTGTACCATCCGCTTACGTAGTCTCCACTGCCATAGGGAGTGAAAATGGCCTTTCCGAAAAACGTAATCTGACCGCCGTGGGTGTGACCCGATAAGACAAGTTTTACTTTTCGGCCGAGTTGGGCGTTGATGACATCGATTTCATCCCGATAGGCGGGACAATGGCTCAGTACAATGGTGTCATGGGACCAATCGAGGCCTTCCGTAGCTTTGGAAAAATCAGGATAGCCACATAAATAATCGTCCGTTCCCACAAGATTTATGGTACGATTCCGTACTTGTAACTTATGGTTCTTGTTAACGAGCAGGTTCCCACCGTACATTTCGTAGGTTTTCCGCAAAAGGTCGAAATCGACGTGACCTTCGTAATCCACATTGCCTAAAACGGCAAATTTGGGGATATCGCGGTCTATGAGGGACAAAAAAGCATTCAAATTTGGGAGATATTTGGTACGGTCAACGGAATCGCCGGTGAAGAAAATTACGTCCGGTCGTTCCTCATTGATTCGTTCGGCCAATGATTCGTGAACGGACCTAAGCGAACCGAAGTGTAAATCGGACAAATGAACCGCTTTGATTTTGTCCTTAGCACCCTCCGAAATATCGTATTCGTTCCAATCGATGATGTAGCGTTCGAACCAGTAGGCATCCAAAAATGCGAGTGCGGCCCCACCAAAAAGGAGTTTGATCAAAAATTTTCTTCGGTTCATCATGAATCAATTGGACGTTGAGTGACAAAAGCTGTACCAAAACCGGTATTACCAACCAAACGTTTGGGTAATCTTGCCGATGTCAATTTAGAAACGAAGAATTTTGCGACGAGGTGTGCTTTATGGCAAGTTTTTTATTGCGCTACCTCGAGGAGCGCGATGTCATTGTCGTTTTCGAGGATGACCTTTCCGTCGGCCACGGTCACCTCGGTATCGGAGTAGGTATCACGAAGTCGGGTGCCGTCACCAAAAAAACCTTTGACCCAAAGGGATTTCTTGCCTTTCGGAAGGTCAAGGCCTACGGCCACTTTATCCTTAAAATCGCCATCGATATAGGTCCTGCCAAACACGTAAGGAGATTTTGCCAAGCGGCGGTGCTTTCCGGCACCGACTGCCAAATGGTCGTGCCTGAACCGGCCTAGTTTCTGCCAGTGCTGTAATACATCTTGGGTTTGCGCACTGCTTTCCAATTCATCCCAGTTCATAAAAGATCGTAAGGTCGCGTCGCCCATGATGGGATTGTCTTCGGTGCCTTCAACGCTCAGGTCCCTGGCCGTTTCGTCGCCATAATAGATTTGTGATGCGCCCGGAGTCAACATCAGTATATTGGCCGCTTTCATGGGATTTTCACGCTCGGCATCATAGGGATGGGAATCGTCGTGCGAAGTCAAATAGTTGAGCACACTTTTGCCGGTCAACTGTGTATGCAAAAGGTCACTGTATTTGGCGAATATGGTCTCATAATCCTGTACGGCATCCGTTTTCAGTTCAAAATTAATTAGGCTTTTGAAGCCATGGTCGAAATAGTCCACTTTACGGTCGCTGAAACCATATTCCCTTCCTCCGGAAATCCCATAGCCGTAAACTTCACCCACCATAAAAAAAGGTAAATCATCCATCATCGCTTCAGGATGCATTTTTTTCCAAGTGGCAAAAGCATGGGACGCCTCTTTGTACAGTTCCGTCCATGCATTTTCATTGACGTGTTTTACGGTGTCGACCCGAAAACCGTCGATTCCCAGGCTCCTGACATAATCCGTGAGCCATTTGATGATGTAGAACCGGGGCGCACGTGGATAACCGGTGCGTTCGAAAAAGAGCTGTAGCTCGTCTAGCTCTTGGCTCAATCGGCCCTCGGATTTCCATTTGGCCAAAAGGGCATCCGGCAATTCGACCGCATTATCGGTTTCGGTGTGTATGTCGGGGAGGTTGTCCACCAAGGTACATTCGGTAGTGCTTTCATAATCCGTGTATGTGCAGGTCGGATCGGTGCGCACCCATTTTTCGGGCCAAACGGGGTCTTGCTCGGTAACTGGGCCGGTGTGGTTCATGACGACATCCATAAGAATGCGGATACCGTAGCGGTGGGCGGTTTTGACCAAGGTTTCCAGTTCTTTCCGTGTCCCAAAATTGGGATCAAGGGCCGTCCAGTCCTTGGTCCAGTAGCCATGATAACCGTAAGTGTTCCCCGTATCCTCATCCGTTGCCCCATGGATCTGTTCGACGACGGGAGTGAACCAGATGGCATTTACGCCTAAATCGGTGAAATAGCCCTCCTCGATTTTTTTGGTAATCCCTACGATATCTCCTCCCATAAATCCGCGTAACGGGCCGGTGGGTTCGGTGCGCTCAAAATTAACATCATTTAGTGTATCGCCGTTGTAAAAGCGGTCGGTCAATAAGAAATAAACGTTGGCCGCCTCCCACACAAAGGGAGCCTTTTTAACGGGTACGGCCGCGGCAACGGAATCGTTCGTTTGGGCGGTCTCTAAAATGGATGCTTCCCTGGCCTCTCTACATGAGGTGATTATCGACAACAAAGCAACAGCAAAGACCCATTTTTTCATGGCTTAAAGCTATAAAATGAAGATGGAAACGAAAAATTTATTTGTGAGCTCTATCTCGAAAAGAAAATAGTACTACTGGGCAGTTGGAGAAGGCCTCGAAAGGGTGTACTAGCTATGATTTCCGGTTGAGCACCTTGAATTCTTCGTAACAACTACTAATAGCATCGAGTATTTGCAGGTCATTGGCCGTTTTGATGAAGGATTGGGAGTAGTTGCAGTTGTTGAGGATATCCTGAATATCCACTTTTTCGATTTGCAGCAGCTCGGTCAAGGTTACACGGTCGAATTTGGATGCCAATAAATCCCTGATTTTATCATCCTCCTTCATTTTACGCAGCTTTTTCATCTGGTTGGGTTTGCGTCCGAACAAATTCCGCAATTGGTCCGCGGGATTAAGGATAGCGCCGAGCACTTTCGTGACCGCACTGGGAGTTTTGTTTCCAGCCTCATATCCCACTGAAAGTCCGGATATACTGTACTGGTAGGCATCATTGACCGGAAGGTTTTTGACATCGATTTCCAGATATCCCGTGAGCTGATAGGGCCGAACGATGACTTCTTCGAGCGCATAGGCCAGTTCTGTCAGGGCAATTTCGGTATTCTCGAACTTAAACATATCGTTGGTAACCCTTATTTTTTGGGACTTGAATCCAAGAAAGGAAAAGTAAAGGGTGTCGTTGACCGCAGCCGGAATCGAAAACTCCCCCTCTTCATTGGTGATGGTACCGACGACTTGGTTCAAGTTGACGACATGCACACTTTCCATCGGTTTATCGGACTGTGCATTGACGACGACAGCATTGATTTCTTGTAGGGTTTCGCTTTCTTCCTCTTGGGAAAATACATTTGAAGCGGTCAGGACAAATAACAGTAGTAAGAATGGTCTCATGAAATCGGGATACTCAATAAATGTACTAAACAAAACAAAAAAATACGCCGAAGCGTATCTTTTAGTAAACAATTAACTCAAAGAATCGACCTAAAAGAAATCGCTCCGTGCTTTTTTGCTTCTGCGCTTGCCCGAGTTCCCGGCTTTTGCCTTAGAACGACCACGGTCGCGATTTTCGCCACGGCCCCCTCGGTCATCAAACTTTCCACGACCACCACCGCGATTTTCGAATTTATTTCTTTTGCCCTTACCTTTTTTACCGCGGTAACCACCGCCTCCGCCATCACCACCGGGATTCTGAGAAATCTCAACATTGACAAAGCGACCGTCTACTTTAAAATCCGTAAAGAACTGAAGGATTTTATCGGTATGCTCGGCCTCGGTATTGAAAAAGGAAAAGGAATCCTTGGTGTCCACCTTATAAACATCTTCTTTTCCGAGGTTCAGGGTGTCGCGGAGGAAATCCTTTAGTTTCATCCAATCGTACCCATCCTTTTCGCCGACATTTATGAAGTAGCGAACGGAACCATCGGAAGAATACGAGCCGTTCTGCGAAGAACTGCTGCCGCGTTCACGCCTTCCACTACTAGCATCGACCGTGTTCAAGTCTTTGGTCTTGTTGTAGTAATTTGAGAACCGCGTAAACTCCACGGATACTATCTTTTTAATCAACTCCTCACGGTCGATGCCTTCCAGCACCTCCTCTATGGCAGGAAGGTAGTTTTCAACATCTTTGTCAATCTTGGTATCCTTGATACTATTCGCGAGATGGTATAATTGAATCTCACAGATTTCATTACCGGTCGGGATTTTTTTCTGGACAAATTCCTGCTGAATCTTTTTCTCGATGGCGCGGATTTTTCGGAGTTCGCCGCGAGTGACGATGACCATAGAGATTCCCGATTTTCCCGCTCGACCGGTCCGTCCGCTTCGGTGGGTGTATACCTCGATTTCATCAGGCAACTGGTAGTTAATGACATGGGTAATATCATCGACATCGATGCCGCGGGCCGCAACGTCGGTCGCTACCAACATCTGTATTTGGTTCTTTCGAAAAGAACTCATGACCAGGTCGCGCTGGTTTTGGCTCAAGTCGCCATGCAGTGCGCCGGCATTGTACCCATCCTCGATCAGTTTTTCGGCGACGCGTTGGGTATCGCGCTTGGTCCTACAAAATACAACGGAAAAGATATCGGGATTGGCATCGGCCAGACGCTTAAGGGCCGGATATCGGTCACGACCGCCAACTATGTAATATTCGTGATTGACCGTAGAAATCCCTGCATTCCTAGTCCCAACGGTGATTTCCACCGGGTCATGCATAAATTTCTTTGCAATCTTGGATACTTCCTTCGGCATGGTAGCCGAAAAGAGCCATGTGGATTTTTCCTTGGGCGTGTTGGAAAGAATATCCTTTATATCCTCATAAAATCCCATGTTCAGCATTTCATCCGCCTCATCGAGAATACAATAATCGATTTTGGAGATGTCTACCAATCCACGGCCGATCATATCCTTCATCCGTCCGGGAGTAGCGACCACAATCTGGGCGCCACGCTTGATTTGCCGGGCTTGTTCGGTGATGCTCGCGCCGCCATAAATGGCAACGGTATTTAATCCCTTTATGAATTTGGAATAGGCCTGCATTTCATTAGTGATCTGCAAACAAAGTTCACGGGTGGGCGAGAGAATAAGTCCCTGGGTGGTACGGCTATTGACATCCAGTTTTTGGATGAGCGGAAAGCCGAAAGCGGCGGTTTTACCCGTTCCGGTCTGGGCAAGGGCGACCAAATCGGTCTTCCGTTCCAATAAAATGGGGATTGCTTTTTCCTGTACTTCCGAGGGAGTTTCGAATCCCATGGCGTTCACGGCATCCAAGAGGGACTTGTCCAGCCCCAGTGCTTCAAATTTTGTCATAATAGTGTTATCGTTAATCGCAAATAGGTGTGTTGTAGAGAGCGATTAGCGAATAACCCATTGGACAGCTCCGTACAACACCAGCCATACCGGCGGCATTTATC
>JBAUIP010000400.1:0-4787 GCA_049683055.1 Pricia sp. | reverse complement strand
GTGATGACTATACCAACCTTGATCAGGTTTACAAAGACCTCGTCGACCAGTACAAGGATTATATCTTTCACGTATCCAGAAATATCGGTGGCATCTATGTAACCCCGAAAACCATGGGCGAAGACGGCGAAGTGTACCGGCCGGTGCCCCAGATGAAGCAAAAACAGGCTTTGCTTTTCTTGAACGATTATATTTTTAAGGAGCCGAAATGGTTGCTGCGCAACGACATCCTGAATGCGATTCAGTCCCCCCAATCCAAAGAATCGGTCACGAAGACCATGGAAAGTGTCATGGTCAATCTGCTTGGTGGCAGCCGCCTCAGCCGAATGACCTTTATTGCCGAGCGCTACGAAGACGAAGATCCCTACACCCCCGAGGCCTATATGGATGATCTTGCCCAATTGGTGTGGGGCGATATGAACGTGTTTTACCAAACAAACGCTTACCGGAGAAAGCTGCAAAAATCGTACGTAGCGAATCTTATTGCCCTGTACAAGCCCGACGAAGCGGTGGGATTGGTAGGTGGCATTCTGGCCAAATTATCGGAAGGCTATACCGTAAACACCGATGTTCGTTCCTTGGCCTTGGACAATCTTTTGACCTTGCAAGGGAAAATCAAGCGTACCCTTCCCGTCATGACCGATCGTTTGACCATTGCGCATCTGAACTATTTGAAGCGTGAGATTACGGAAGTGGTGGGAGAGACCCGCGATGTCGACCCCTTGTTTATTCCGTTCCGAAGGGATGTTTCCATTCAGGATCCGGGGAGTGGGGAGTGAGCCCTTATAGAGTACAAACTGGCCTGTTCAATTCGGATACTAGCGGTCTCTCTATGTCCTAGAGAAAGCTGTGGAACTAAGGTCGAGAAAGGATGTGAACTCCTTCATCTAAAAGCCTACAATTACTTAATTTCTTACCATACTGGGCTTTGGTGGAAATATCTCCAATAATTCTCTTTTCTACAAGATTGCTAGAAAATCAGTTTTACATTTTTATATTTCCCAAACCCGTAGCCTCTGTTGGATACAGTACTCCTTTTTCCAATCTGAACAACCCCTGGAAAGGGTCGTTGACGACATCGAGATGTCCATCAAGATCCGCGAAGTGAATATTGGGCCGCGAAAGGGCGAAATGAAGTCCCGCTGCAATGCCAAGGGCGCATTCGTCGTTGCATCCGATCATGCTTTCAAGGCCTGCTGCCTTGGCAACGGAGTTGATGTGCATCCCTTCCAAAATGCCCCCGACCTTCATTAGCTTGATGTTGACCATATCGACCCGCTCGTTCTGCGCCAACCGGAACACATCGGTCAGGGTCTTCAGACTTTCATCGGCCATGACGGGAATATCGACCTGGTTCATCACCTGTCCCAGGCCTTCCTCTATTTCCAATTTTGTGGGCTGCTCGAAAATTTCGATGCCGATATGGGAAGTTGCTTTTACGAAGGCCACCGAATCGACCACCGAATAGCCTTGATTTCCGTCAAAGCGTAGGGTGACCTGGGGATGTTTTTCATGCAGGCGGGTCATCTTTTCGATATCCTCTTGCATGCTATGGCCGCCCTTCACCTTCAAAATTGTAAATCCTTGCCGGATGAATTCGTCGGCTTGCCGTAAGGTTTCGTCCAAAGGAAGTATGCCGATGGTGATGCTGGTGGCGATACTGGTTCGATAGCCGCCCAAAAATTGATACAGAGGCACTTGTGCCTTTTTGGAAATGAGGTCGTGCAAGGCCATGTCGACCATGCATAAGGAAGAAGATTTTTTGCCCAGTTCGGATTTCAGCTGCATTAAAATTTGAGCGTAGGTAAACGGGTTTTTGCCGATTAAAAAAGGTTCGATCACGTTTTTAATGGCTTCCTCGACCTCAGCGGGCGTCTCGCCCGTAACCCATCGGTCGGGTGCAGCGCATCCGAAGCCGACGATGCTGGAATCGGTTTCTACCTTTAGGATAAAATTGACGGTGCTGTCAATTATTTCATAGGCAATCGCGTAGGGCTCGGACAGTTTTAGGTCGAGGCGTTCAAAGGATATTTTTGTGATTTTCATATTTTTTCCTTCAACATGGCAATCAATTCTTCGGCACCATGTTTCAGGACATCAAAAGCGGGCAATTGGGTTTCCAAGGTAATTTTTTTACAAGCCTCCGAGATTTCGTCCTCTTCCATGTTCTCGTGGTTGACCGTGATGGCGATGACCTTTTTGCCGGAAATTACCTCGATGGCGTTAATCTGTTCGGGAAGGGAGTGCAGTTTATAGCCTGGAAAGCCGTCGTATTCCTCCCGTTTCGGGGCGTGTTGAAGAATGACATAGTCCGGTCGGCCGGCGGCCAGAATCTCGAACCCACCAGGATAGGCCGGATTCATCAGACTGCCTTGTCCTTCGATAACGATAACATCGGGATTTTCGTTCTTGTAGGCACTGACCACCGCATGTTCGATTTCGCCGGATACAAAATCGTTGATGCAGCTGTCCATTACCATGCTGTATTTGGCACCTTGCATCCAAGCGGTCTGGCCGGTACCGATCATCTCCGCTTTGAGTCCGGCATCCCGGAACCCATGGACGAGCAGCCAGGCCGTTGTACGTTTACCGAGGGCGGAATCGGTACCGAGTACGGCCAATTTTAGACAATCGACCTTTTCGATTTCCCCTGTGAAAAAATGGAGCTTATCGCGGTCGGGAGTCTTGCGCACGTCGCGGATACGGCAATTGTTTTCGGCGGCGAGCTGGGTCAGCACCGCATCGTTGGTCAAGAAATCGTGCAGGCCGCTATCGACATTCCATCCCATTTCAAGGGCTTTTTTGATAATCGTCTTGGCTTGATTCGGCAATCGGCCACCATCCGGTGCCAGACCGATAACCAATGAGCTTGGAAGGTTTTCCTCGGCTCCCAGTTTTTCGATGGCCGTAGCTATATCCTTAAAAATGGGGATTCCGTTGGGCTTTCCGTCCAAGACTTCCCCGGCATCCTGCCCCGCGTATTTGCTGTCAAGAACGCCCACCACTTCATAGCGTTCGGTAAAGCGAACCAATCCGTGCGCCGTTTTTCCGTTGGGGGTGTTGAAAGCGCCTTCGCAGTAGACGAGAGCCTTTCCATCGATTGAGTTTTTCATATATATCGTGTATTTTGAATCTAGCGTTTAATTGATTACGTGCCAGTGTCCTTTTGTATTCAGTATCTTGAAGGACTCCGTTAGTTGGGGTTCAGTCTTTCGCCGTAAGTACCGCCACAAACCGTCCCGGTTCAAAGTCCATAATTTCATCCAACTCCAAGAGGGCAATGAGTCCCGCCGTTGAAGCGGGCAATATCCTGAAACCTTCCTTTTTATTTAGGAGCGAGGTCATCTGTTTTAACTTTTTGTCGCTGATATTGAAGGCCTCTCCATTTGATTCCCGCAGGGCGTAAAGGGCTTCCTCGCCGTCGAAACTGTGCCAATTAATAAGGGGTTCGTTATATTTTGTCTCCTTGATGGTGTCCGGGTCCAAATCTTTGCAATGATCCAACCCTTGCAAAAACGACTGTACGATTGGATTCTTTTTAGTAGAGGATGCGGCGATCATTTTTGGAACACGGGAAGACTTTCCCCTTTTATACAAACTTACGAATCCGCGATAGATGCCGGCGAACAACGTTCCGTTCGATACCGGCACGGCGCAATATTCAGGGGCATCGCCCAGTTCATCGAAAATTTCGTCGGCAATCTGCGAATAGGCCGAAATCTGTAGGGGCGTGTTCGAACCGCCTGGATTGGCATCGTACCATCCTTTTTCCTTGGCCAATTCGCTACTTTTTTGCACCACTTCTTCGTAGCTGCCGTGCATCCTAATGATTTCCGCTTTCAATCCTTCCATTTCCGCAATCCGCTCGGTATGATAGCTTTCGGGGATATAGATTTTACAATGGATTCCTGCCAAATGGGCGGCCAGTGCAACGGCGACCCCGTAATTTCCGCAGGTGGCCAGGGCCATCACGTCGAATTCACGTCTCAGCGCGTCGTAAACCTGCGCAAAGGCGATACGGTCTTTTTGGGTGCCGGTAGGGTTGTCGCCCTCATATTTGACATAGAGCTGTCGGATGTTGAATTCCCGTTCCAAGGCCTTGGCCCGTTGCAGTCCGGTATCCCCTACCTCAAGGTTGATAATGTCTTCGTAAGATTCGAGACGGTCGACTAGGGATTTGCTTTTGTCCCTCACTAAATCGCCCAGTTTTTGGGCTTCGGAGGATACTTTATTCTCGGCGGATTTTACCCCGTCCTTTAGATTCATGCGGTGGAAATTTATAGGTCAAATGTAGTTCGTTTTGCAAAAGAAAGGATAGTGCTACTCCTTTAAAATTTCCAAAATTTGGATGGCAGCTTCGCTAATTTTCGATCCAGGGCCAAAAACCGCGACAACCCCTGTATCGTATAGAAACTGATAATCCCGTTTCGGGACCACCCCGCCGACAATGACCATTATATCTTCGCGACCGTATTTCTTCAGCTCTTCGATTACCTGGGGTACCAAGGTCTTATGACCGGCTGCCAAGGAGGATATTCCCAAAATATGCACATCATTTTCCACGGCCTGTTTCGCCGCCTCAGCAGGAGTTTGAAATAGCGGGCCGATGTCGACGTCAAAGCCTAAATCGGCGTAGCCTGTCGCCACTACCCTAGCGCCGCGGTCGTGCCCATCCTGCCCTAATTTCGCGATTAGGATACGAGGTCGTCGGCCGTCTTGTTCGGCAAAACGGTCGGAGAGTTCCCTCGCTTTTTGAAAGCTTTCGTCATTTTTGATCTCCTTGGAAT
>JBAUIP010000399.1:0-1685 GCA_049683055.1 Pricia sp. | reverse complement strand
TGGCATCGTGGCCGAGTGGCTAGGCGCAGCTCTGCAAAAGCTTGTACAGCGGTTCGAATCCGCTCGATGCCTCTGAAATCCTGACCCTTTCGGTCGGGATTTTTTTATTGGTGAAGTATTCCCAACTCAATATTTTCGATACCTTTCTCAATATCGAATTTGTCTTTAGGTAAAAATCCTTTTACGACCAGTACCAGTCCGCAGATGACGAGAATGATACCTAGTAATTTTTTTAGATAGTGGATGCGTTTGGGGGTCAGTTTTCGCTTGAGCTGTTTGGCCAGTAAAATTTTGACGATATCCATGACAAAATAGGCGCCGAGCATTGTGGAGAAAAATACCAAAATGCGTTCGGAATCGTTTTCTAGACTGGGTCCGACTACAATGATGATTCCCAACCAAAATACTAGCACGCCTATATTGATGAAATTGAGTAGAAAACCCTTGACCGCTAAGTTGAAATAATGGCTTTTGCTTACTTCGACGTCGGCCTCCTTCTTTTCGGGCTGCTTTTTAAAGAACGTATAAATCCCGTAAATCAAAAGAATTACACCCCCGAAAACATACAGTCCCGGTTGATTGCTCAAGTTTTCCAAAAGCTGGAAACTACTGAAATAGGCAATGACAAGGAATAGGGCATCGGCAACAAAAACGCCGATATCAAAGGAAATGGCCGCTCGAAAGCCCCGGGTCGCACTGGTCTCCAATAGCACAAAAAAAACAGGCCCAATCATAAAGCTCAAAACCAAGCCTAAGGGTATCGCTGCCTGTACGTCTTCCCACATTTAGTGATGTGTTATCGGTCATTAATCCATGGCATACAAAATATAGGGTATTGGAAACCAGGGAAACCGACCTTTTCAAGTTCAATTGGAAAGGTATAAAAAACTTCAGTGAAATCGGGATATAATGAAACTATCCGCAGAACGGATACTTTTCTACTTTTGTTCGGGACACATTTTTCAGCGATTTCTCCCTTACATTCGGGTTACTGTTCCGCCAAAGACGGTCTTTTCGTCCATTTTGGCGGGGTCTCCGAAGACAAGTACCTCGCCGCCGGCCTTGACCGTCGCCTTGACGTAATCGGATGCATGAATTTCGGCACGGGAGCCTGCGTTGACGTTGATGGTAGAAAATTTCGTCTTTAGTTCTTTTCCCTCATAGACGCCGCCGGTATTAATGGCCACGTCCTGTAGGTCGGAAAAGCCGGAGGTAATAATGACACCTCCTGTGACGGTCTTGATGAGTAGCTGTTCCACCTCGGCGTTAATAACGATTTCTCCCCCTTCTTGGGCCTTGAGTTCCAACACGTCTTGAACGATGGTCTCGTCGGAACTGATACGCGCGTCTTCGTTCACATCGATGATGACCAGCTTATCGGTGTAGTACAAATCGACAAAGGTGCGATAGCCGCTGAATATCTTGTCGAGCTGCATTCGGACCTTCAAGACGCCGTCGTTATTGACAATCGCCACTTTTTCAACGCTTTCGCCGGTGATGACCGCTTTATTAACGTCCGATTTGATGAGGTTGACCGAAAGACCGTCGAAGGCCTTTATCTCCTTGAAGGGAGTGAGGTCTTGGGTAAGCTCTTTGCTTTGGGCGATACTTAGTTGCCCTAACAGCAATATCGTAAGCAGCATGAAATGTTTCATGATGTTTATTTTAGGTGGGTGGTTATTGAG
>JBAUIP010000398.1:0-8588 GCA_049683055.1 Pricia sp. | reverse complement strand
CGGTGGCTGCATGGTAGTGATAGCCCTGATTGACATTGATATGCCCGCCGGCATCATCGAAGGGGGCGAGAGTATAGGCTCCCAAAATATTGTCCACGGGCGCTGGAGCGGAAAATTCGATACCGTTCAAGGCTACGCCGCGGGTCGAAGGCGCTGTATTGCCTTGCCCGCCGCCCCCCCCACCGGGTCCTCCCCCACCGGTGGTAAATAACGTGGGACTGTCCTGAACTACCGGCGTGATAGGTATCGTCCAAGTTTGGCTCAAATCGGTAATGTAAGAGGGTAGGCATTCGACACAGAAGTTTTCGTACTCCGTGCCCACATTCGGATTGGCGGCATTTTCACAATCCTCTTCCGTATCGGTTACATAAATATCGCCGTTGGCATCGTACATCATCCAATTGGAGTCGTTGTAGAACGTGGCCAAATTTTCAACAAAGGCGCCGTCTACATCGTAAACCTCTCCGCTATCCAGCCAAATTCCTCCTGCCTCCGCGTCGTCAGTTATGTTGTCGGGACACCATGGCCCCATATCGTGATCCGTGGCCAGGCTGGAGGTGACAATCTGGTAACAATCCGTTTCGGTACCATCCGAAAGTGTACAGGGTACGGTGTTGATCGTGACCGACCCGTCGTCCGTATAAAAATAGGATGCATCGACGGCTACAACGAGACCGTCATCGGTATCGGAATCATCCGTTTCGGTATCTGTATCGATGTCGCTATCATCATCCGAACAGGAAGATAGAGGGAGCAATCCTATCGAGACCATAGCCATTCCCAATACGGGCAGTTTCAAAAATTGTAATTTCATGATTTTAGATTTTTAGTTGAACTTGTTTTCGTAGCTATTTATGGAAGGCCTTATCGCGGCCTTCTACCTTCCGGTTTTGGTGCCTCCGCTACCTCTTCCTTGGAAAGGAAGCCGTCTTCGTTGGCGTCGATTTCGGCAAAACCTTTTTTTAAAGGTCCTTTGACTTCCTTCTCCGAAAGTTGGCCGTCTTCGTCCGCATCCATTTGTTCGAAGATTTCGTCGACGGTAGGCGGTTCTTTGCGCTGTCCGTTTTGTTGGGATTGGGCATAAGTCGCTCCGGTAAAAAATAGTCCGAAAACCGCTGTTGTGATAATTGTTTTAAATGCTTTTGTGTTCATGATTTTTAGTTCAAAATTAATATTAGAGTACAAAAGTGGATAAATGTTAAATGCCAAATGAATCCTTTCAGCGAATGCCTACTCCTTTTAAGTGAATGACCGACCATCTTCCATAAAGACTTTATTTCAGGGCGTTCGTTGGGCCATTTTCGGTCAATGGTTCATTTTATTTTCCTTTAATTTGTGGCATGACCAAATCGAGAAGATTTTATTTTCAGGTTTTATTATGGCTTGTTATTTGGATTATCATTTGGGTCGTCGGTAGCGGGGATTCCCGATTTCTTGAGATGAACGGGCCGACCTTTGTCTTACAGATTTTGCTGCTTTTGGGACTTATTCATTACGCGGTTCCCCAATTGTTACTTGAAAAAAAGTATGGACTTTTCTTTCTTATTACGATACCGTCCCTTTTGATTGCGGCCTATTTTGCGACCCAGATGACCCCCGCACCGCCGTTTCCTGGACCACCGGGACCACCACCACCGGGCGACCTGCCAAGTGGACTGACCAGAAGGTATCCCATTCATCTTCTGGTACTGGCCATATCAAGTATCATAGCGGTGGTGCTGGAAATTTTTGTGGATGCGCAACAGAAGGAGAAACGATTCGCAGTAGCTAAAGCGGAATTGATCGAGAGTGAATTGAAGCTGTTGAAATTGCAGATGAATCCGCATTTTCTGTTCAATTCGCTCAACAATATCTATGCGCTTTCGGCCATCGACCCGAAAAAGACCCAACAGAGTATAAGTTCGTTATCCAATATGCTCCGTTATGTGCTCTATGAGTGCGAACAGGCCTACGTGCCGCTCCGGAAGGAAATCGATTATATCAAAAACTATTTGGAACTTTATGCGCTGAAAAGCAGCAAGACCTATCCCATAGAAACCGATTTTCGGATACAGAACGATACGGTACTGGTCGCCCCCATGCTATTTATTCCCTTTGTCGAGAATGCCCTAAAACATGGCAATATTGAAAAGATTGCGGATGCTTTCCTAAAAATTCGGCTCTCTTCGGATTCCGAAAAGATTACTTTTAAAATCGAGAACAGCATCCCCAAGACATCCGTACAAAAAGACAAAGTAGGGGGTATAGGATTGGAAAACGTACGGAAACGACTGGCCATACTCTACCCGGAAAGGCATACATTGACTATCCAAGAAGAATCGGATATATTTAAGGTAGTACTGCGAATAGGTCTAGACGGAAAAAATTACTAAATGGAAAAGATCAAATGTTTGGTAGTCGATGACGAGGAGTTGGCCAGAGGCCTGCTTGAATCCTATATCGGAAAAATGGATTTATTGGTGCTGGATGCTTCGCTCGAAAATCCGCTGGATGCTTTTGCGATTTTAAAAGAACGAAAAATCGACCTCCTGTTTCTTGATATCCAAATGCCCGAAATAAAAGGAACGGAATTGGCCAAAATGATTCCTGCCGGCACACAAATCATTTTTACGACCGCTTATTCCGAATATGCCCTGGAAGGTTTTGATCTCAATGCACTGGATTATTTGCTCAAGCCCATTACGTTCGAACGTTTTCTAAAAGCGGTGAACAAGGTAAAGGTGGTGTCGGATGGCGAATCAGAGGATTCTATAACGGTCAAGTCCGGTTACGACCTGTATAAAATAAAATACGATGACATTCTTTATATCGAAAGCGATAGCGAATATGTGGTTTACCATACTTCCGATAGAAAGGTCATGAGCAATCAGTCCCTTAAAAAATTGGAAAACCTACTCCCCCCGGATTTATTTTTCAGGGTTCATCGTTCGTTTATGGTAAATAGGACCAAGGTTACCGCTTTGAAAGGAAGGGACTTACAAATAAACGAAATCAATATTCCCGTCAGCGACTCTTACTACGATCTGATTAAGCAAAGTTTCTTTTGACTGCCTAAATTCAGGCAAGCGTTTGGTGAATGACAAGAAATGGCATCCACCGTGAGGACGCCGATGAGCTCCTTTAAAATTTTTATCTGAATACCCGGGCAAGCAATTATATGGGTTATCAATTTTCGCAATCGGGATAAAACCACGGCAGGTTACTTTCTAATTTTATCCATAATCTAAAGACGGAACCTCCGATCCGAGAAGGGAGGTTCGAACTGAATCAGTATCAACCCTAAAATTCTTATCTATGAAAAAGTACGTTATTTTCGCAACGTTTTCGATGTTCGCCGTGACCCTATCGGCGCAGACCTGGTCCGATAGCTTTCAACTGGGTGCCAGGGCCGGTCTGAACTTTGCAACGGTGTCGGGCGACGATTACGACAGTCCCGATGCGCGAACCAGCTTCTTTGCCGGTCTGGTGGCCGAAGCTCCTATTACGGACAGGTTTTCATTACAGCCCGAAGTCTTTTATTCCGGGCAGGGATTCGATATTACCGATGATCCCAATCAGCCGGATGCCGAATTTCAATTAGGCTATATCCAAGTGCCCGTATTGCTGAAATTATATCTAATTGAAGGACTCAATCTGCACGCCGGTCCACAGTTCGGCTTCAAGGTGAGCGAGGAGGTAGATACCCAGCCCTTCGAAGGTGAAGGCGATTTTGAGACCGATTCCATCAAAACCTTCGATTTTCAGTTGACCGGAGGCCTTGAGTATAAACTGTTGGGAAGCTTTTTCGTACAGGGAAGGTATAGCTATGGCTTTTCGGAACTTATCGATAATATCGACGGTCACAACTCCGTTTTGTCCCTGGGCGTAGGGTTTATGTTCTAATTGGATAAGGGAAACTTCCCGTAGGTCGCGGTTCCGGCATGGATAGGATATGATTACATCTGAATAAGGATAATCAAGTACGCTTTCAAGCGGCGTTCTCGGCAAGGATAGAAGGATATGATGAAGAAAAAGAGGAAGAACAAGGTACCTTTCGTGGCAAACCTGAAAAAACAGAATGCCATTATTTTGGCAGTAATCTTGGCTATAATAGTAATTGTACTTCTCCTTTAATTCGGAGGGTTGACCCGGCTATTTCCCAAACCGGAAAATTTCCGCCTGCCCATTTTCGTTATTTTTAGCATATAGGACATGACGTTCATCCCAATAATCTCATAGGTAATGTCGTTGCCTCCGAGCCCTATCCCCCACTTCAAATAGGGCGGTATCGCCCTCCATCCCACCGTTCGGCGCATTTTCTCCATAAAATCGGTCCGTCCTAAAAGAAACCACCCACTCGCTTAAATGGGCTACAGTAGCCTTGCCCATTTCTCGTCACAGTTCAAGAAGGCCACGGGGTTGACACCTACCGCCTTCCAAAAGATTATCGGAAACAGAAAATAGCCCTCTTCTGACCGGTATAACGAAAACGGATGCCTACAAAAGCACTACATATTATTTTGGTCGACGATGATGCCGACGACCTCTTGCTGTTCAAAGAGGTCATCGATGAGCTTAAAATGCGCACCGAACTGACCCTTTTGAACGGCGGCCAAGCGTTGATAGACTATTTGGAAGTGCCCGAAAACTCGGTGCCCGACCTTATATTCGTGGACTTGAAAATGCCGCGTATCGATGGGATGGAATGTCTGAAAGAGATACGTAAAAGGCCGGCATGGGCCAATTGCTCCGTAGCCATCTACTCCAACTTTTCTTCCGAAACCTTGATAGAAAAAACCTTTACGGAAGGTGCCAATATCTACATCGAAAAACCGGAGGACTTTATACACCTGAAAAACGCCCTGCAAAAAGTATTACAGATCAATTGGCAATACCACACCTCGAATTTGAACCGGAGCAACTTTCTTTTTCGAATATAGACCCGACCCTTAAATGCCTTTTGCCCTCACCCGTACGCTCTCAATAGCTCTCCCTACCCCCGAAACGGACAACCTTGTAACATTTTCGGATAGTTCTGTAAGTAATTCCTGTATGTATTTCTTCAATTTTGTTGTGCGTTGATATGGGTCCTGATAAATAATTCACAGTCAAAGGCAAGAAATACCTTTCAAATCACGAGCATTATGAACAATCTATTCCTCAGAACGGTAAAAGTGCAAACCATGTTCCAACAGCTGCATCGTAATTTCGGTGGTACCCTCAACGAAGAGGACAAGGAATATATGTTGCAGGTCGACAACGGGTTTGGCCGTGGATCGATCAAGGGTTTTACCGTCGGGGAAGATATAACCTACGTGGAATTCGAAATGGCATTTTCGGAAGATTTCACGATGGTCTCCAAAACCGCGGACCGGCCGACCTTCTATTTTGCCTACTGTTCCACGGGTCGCATAGCGCACCGGTTCGGTTCCGAAAACGGACTGCGGACACTTCAAAACTTTCAAACGGCCATACTTTCATGCAGGCCGGGCGAGGAAAATATATTGCATTTTGAAAAAGGGGAACGCCTTAAAGTATCCCTGATTACGGTACTTGCACCAGTATTAAAAAATAGCGGTGCGGTGAGCGGACTTTACAAAAAATTAGGGGACACCTTCAACCACGGCCGAACGGCGAAAAATTTTGCCTATGTCGGTTCCTACAACCTGCAGATCGCGGATAGGATACAGCAACTGAACTTTATATCCCAAAAAGGGATGGCCAGAAATCTTCTGATCGAGGGGTCGGTGCTTATGATCTTGGGCCTGGAAATTCAACAGCACCAAGATGACAGCAAGAACGTTTTGAAGCCGAAAGGTAGTTTGACCGACAGGGAACTGCTGGGCATCAGTGAACTTTCGACCTTTATAGAAAATTACTATGAGACCGATCTGCGCATTGAGCTGTTGTCCAGAAAATCAGGTATTTCGCCGGTTAAACTACAGGAAGGGTTTAAAATGATGCACGGCCGTACGGTGACCGACCATATCAGGGACGTCCGTATCAAAAAATCCGAAGAAATGATTAAAAACACCGACCTGAACATTACGGAGATTGTGTACAGTATCGGGTTTACCAGCCGAAGCTATTTTTCCAAAATCTTCAAACAAAAGTACAATTACAGTCCAAAAAAGTATAGGGACCATCAGGGTATCGCAGTGTAAAATGGGGCCATACCTATTACTTCAATTACCGGACCCCGGTACTTCGACCCTGGCCAACGATTTCGATAGCATCCCGGATGTCTTCACAAAGTTTTTTGAACGAAATGGGCTTGGTCAAAAAATGGTCCGCACCCAGTTGTAGGGTCTCTTCCCGGTCCTTCAAATGGGTAGAGGTGGTGTATATGACAACGGGTATGTCTTTCAGTCCCTTGTCCTTTTTCATTTCGGCCAGACAGGTCTTGCCGTCCATTCGGGGCATGTTGAGGTCCAAAAATATGCAGTCCGGGAAAGTATTTTGCTTTCGAAGCAGTCGAAGCGCCTCCTCTCCATTTCGGGCCATAAGACATTCTGCCTCTTCATCGATTTCTTCTATTGCTTCACAAAAAAAATCGATATCGTCGGCATCATCGTCAATAATAAGGTAGATTTGATTCTTATCCACAGTGTTCCAGACTAATTCTTACAAAATTGTAAGTCGAAAAATACATATTTAATCCGAATAACGATGCACTTAATCGAAAATCTTAAAGAATAGATAAACTTGACAACCTCCAAAACTTCCCAAGAATTTCCGCTGGTCGGCGTTGGCGCATCGGCCGGGGGCCTAGAATCGTTCAAGCGCCTCTTGGGAGCCATACCGAAAGATTCGGGTATGGCCTATATTTTGGTACAACATCTTTCCCCTTCCCACGAGAGTACCCTTCCCGAAATTCTGTCCAGGAGTACTGATATCCCCGTGCAGGAAATCACTGACGATTGTCAACTGAAACCGGACCATATCTACGTTATACCCGAGAACAAACTGCTCGAGGTGACCGACCATTCCCTCAAACTTAGCCCCAGAAAAGAGCAAGAGCAGCATATGCCCATCGATATGTTCTTCAGTTCGATGGCCCAGGTTCACGGTCCGATGGCGATAGGTATCGTACTTTCGGGTACCGCCCGTGACGGCACCATTGGCCTCCGGGATATCAGGGAGCACGGCGGGCTCACCTTTGTCGAGAGTCCCGATTCGGCCGCTTGGACCGGCATGCCCCAAAATGCCATCGAGGCGGGCGTGGTCGATTTTATACTTCGGCCCGAAGAGATTCCCGCCAAATTGGGCTAGGTACACAAGGACTACAAAAAGGGGAACGGAAATAAGAAGAAAAAACCCGAGAGCGATGGACTGAAAAAAATACTTTCCTTGATCAGAAACAATAGCGGGGTCGATTTCGGCTATTACAAAAAACCTACGGTTCTAAGGCGTATCGACCGTAGAATGGCCATCAACCAAATGGCCCGCCATGAAGACTATCTGGAATTTCTAAGAGATAACAAACCGGAACAGCAGTCCCTTTTTCAAGACCTGCTGATCAAGGTAACTTCCTTTTTTCGGGATGCCGATGTGTTCGCCGAGCTGGAAAAAACGGTCTTTCCCCAATTGATGGAAGGCCGTTCGGAAGAAAATTCCCTTCGCATCTGGGTGGTAGGATGCGCCACTGGCGAAGAGGTCTATTCCCTGGCCATCACCCTGTTCGATACCCTGAACGAAATTCCCCAGAACCGCAACCAGAGTGCCCGGATACAGATATTCGCATCGGACCTATCGGAGGAGGCCATCAAAAAGGCGCGTTACGGGGTCTACACCAAGACCGAGCTACAGCCGGTGACCGAAGACCGCCTTCAGCGGTATTTCACCCGTACCGATGGCAGTTACAAGGTGGTGAAGTCCATTCGTGACAGCATCGTCTTTACGGTACACAACTTTCTCAAAGACCCGCCCTTCGGCAACGTCGACCTGATCAGTTGTCGCAACGTCTTTATTTACCTGGATCCCTTTTTGCAGAAAAAGGCACTCTCCACCTTCCACTATTCCCTTCGGGAAAACGGATTTCTGGTGATGGGCAAATCGGAGACAACGGGGAAGCCGACGGACCTTTTCGCCGCCTTTTCCAAAAACGCGAGGATATACTCCAGAAAGTCCGGTTCCGGCCGTTCCATTCCCACGACTACCGCACGTAAGGCCTATACCATGATTGCGGCCGATACCGAAAAAATATCCCCAAAGGTGTCCCAGACCGATTTCCGGAAAAGTGCCGAAAACGTTTTGGTTTCCGACTACACCCCGGCAAGCGTCATTGTCGACGAACATTTTGAGATCGTACACATCAACGGAAACATAGAACCCTTTGTAGGGCCATCATCGGGCCGACCTACGCACGAACTGATGAAAAGGGCTCGAAAAGAGCTAGCTTTCGAGTTGCGCAATGCCCTTCATAAAGTCAAGGAATCCCATAAAAAAACCGTGAAGAACGGCATCCCCGTAAAAATAGGGGAAGACCAATTTTCCGTCGATCTCGAGATCGTGCCCCTGACCGATACGGTCGAACCCCATTACCTCATCCTATTTTGGCAGAGAACCCCCGACCGGTCATTTTTCAACAAATTCTGGAAAAAGCTGCG
>JBAUIP010000397.1:0-3105 GCA_049683055.1 Pricia sp. | reverse complement strand
GATGGTATCTAAAAGAGGATAAGGCACTTTCTCGTGTTTAGCGCCGTAAAGCTACGATTTTAGGATGTAGCCGGTGACCAGATTCCGTGGTAAGGTAATATGTTAGAGGATGTTCGGCGTGGG
Organism: Pricia sp.; assembly: GCA_049683055.1. Classification (GTDB taxonomy): domain Bacteria; phylum Bacteroidota; class Bacteroidia; order Flavobacteriales; family Flavobacteriaceae; genus Pricia. Next base: position 2,982 of record JBAUIP010000397.1, on the reverse strand, counting down.
AACGAAAAGTGATAGGACGGACCCTTACGGCAAAATCCATCCTTTTTAAAGAATATCCTTACAATTTTCTCCGCCCTAGCTCGTTAAAATACCTCACCCATCGCCTAACAAACCAACCGGGCGGTCTTTAAAACCAAAAAAACCTACTTATGTCAACCCGATGCAACCTCAAAAACCGACTATTGAAATTTGGCCTGAACGCCGCGCTGCTGACAGTCCCATTGGGATTGTTCGCCCAAAGCTACATTGGCCATACCATGGATAACTACGCCGGCGTGCATGCGGTAGCCTACAACCCCGCGAACGTGTACGACTCCCCTTTCCGGACAGACATCAACCTGGTCTCCGTCAGTGGATATCTGGGCAGCGACTTTATCGGCCTCTCCGTTTCGGACGTGCTATCCGGCGGCGATTTCGATTTTGACAGCGATGCGGAACGTTTCGCCTCTGAAAGCAACCATTTTTTCACCAATATCGACGTACTCGGACCGTCATTTATGGTCAACGTAGGCGAAAAGCAGAGTTTTGCCCTAACGACCCGTGCGAGAGGACTTTTCAACCTTAACAACATCGACGGCAACCTGTACGAGCGTATTCAGGACGGCTTCGATATCGGCAACGATTTTGACTTCGATTCCAGAAACTTGAACGCGACCATGCATGTATTTTCCGAAATCGGAGTGACCTACGGGCGGGAAATTTTGCGCACTCAAGACCAGTTCCTCAAAGGGGGTATCACCCTGAAATACCTCATGGGCGGCGGCGGACTTTTTGCGGACTCCCCTGAACTGAGCGGTGCCTACGACGGTATTACGAACCAATTGTCTACGCAGGGATCTTTGTCCTACGGTTCCACACCGGGCTTCGATTCAGACGACCCAGACTTTGAAAGCCTCCAAGGCGGTTTCGGTGCCGACATCGGTGTGGTCTACGAGTTCCGAAAGCGTATTATGGATGGAGCCGTACAAGGCAAACGCGCCCAACAATACAAGTTCAAGGCAGCCTTGGCGCTGACCGATATCGGAAGTATTAACTACAAGAACAGTGAAAATACGACCTATGACGCTAACGGAAGTGTCAACGCGACCGAGTTCGAGACCAAAAGCGTCGAAGAAGTTCTGGAGGATAATTATACCGATACCCCTGTGAACGGTGACCAAAAAATTGCCCTGCCTACCGCTTTACAGATTATGGGCGATTACTATATCGGCAGACGCTGGTACTTGGGAATCCACACCGGCCTATCGATGCGCGGTTCCGATAAGGGCCACTCGAACAACGTTATCAATACCGCCACCTTGGTCCCCCGCTGGGAAAGCAAATGGTTCAGCGTTTATTCCCCCATCGGCCTACGCCAGTACGGCGATGCCGCTTGGGGCCTCGGATTCCGTCTTGGCCCGTTGACCGTCGGTTCCGGTTCGATTCTGACCAACCTGATATCCGACAACAGCAAGAACGCTGATATTTACATGGGACTGAAGATTCCCCTGTACAAGCGGTTGGAGTATTAAGCGGACGGCTCATCGGTGCTTGCAGTCATCGGAATTTTTCACGATGATTATTCCACTGACTGGCGACTACGTCAAAATTTAAATTTCTAAAAGAGGTATGACCCTTTGCTCTATGCAGAGGGTTTTTTTGTGTCCGACAGATTCAAACTGTAGCGCCGATTTTGATATCCGCATTTTTATATGGACTTTTGTAGCAACCAACCATTTCATTTTCAATATGATATCCCCGCTACACAAGGTGACCAAGACCTTGAATGGAAAATCTGAAACGGATTTTCCGACCCTACTTTTTGTCCATGGGAATTCGGCGAGCAGCAATATTTGGCAAAATCAGTTCGAGGCTGAAATACTTCAGGATTTTGCCATGGCCGCCTTCGACCTTCCGGGGCATGGAGATTCAAATCGATGGTCCGATTATTCCGTTTCTCGCACCCTTGGATTTTTGATCGAAAGTTGTAGCGAGTATGACGAGTTCGTTTTGGTCGGTCATTCCCTAGGAGGACATTTGGCCATTGAGGCCCTACCACAACTCCCGAATTGCAAGGGACTGTTGATTTTTGGGACGCCCCCCCTCAAAAAGCCGGTTAATTTGCAGGAAGCTTTCCTGCCCGACGAGCGGATGGCACTACTTTTTAAGGGAAAGATTAATTCCGAGGAAAGAAATCAGTTCGCGCAAGCGGTCTGCGACGAAACCTCGTCTTCATTTTCATCTATAGTATTGGGCATCGAGAATACAGACCCTAAATTCCGGGAAGGTCTGGGTGCTTCGGTAGCCCACGGTGAACTATCCGATGAGGCGGAAATTCTCAGGGAAACCGATATTCCTATTGCCATATTGCATGGCGTCGACGACGCCCTGGTCAATCCTGATTATATCAAGAGCCTAGATATTCCCGGTTTATGGGAAGAAAAAGTACATTCTGTTGAAAACAGTTCCCACTGCCCCCATATCGAAAACCCGGAGCGATTCAATCAGTTGCTATCCCGATTCCTAAAAAGTCTTGACTAGATGAAAAAGGATGCGCTCAGGGCCGATATGCACAGTTTCCGTAAGAGGATTCAACGAACTGTGCGCGATTATAATTACGAGCCCTTGTCCTATGTGTCCTTGGAAAACTTCCCTTTGAACGACAGGCAGTGCCTTTATGTGGCCCATTGGAACAAGGGGGGTATCATTTTCGAAAAGGGCCTTGAGGCCTTGACCGGATATACTTTAGCGGACTTCAATACCGAAGATTTAGTGCATTACATCCATCCCGAAGAAAGGGAGCTGGTCAAAAATCTCACCCAAGAGGTCGTGAAGTACGTCATCAGTGTCGATTTGAGAAAAGCTCCGGCGCACCTCTTTCTGACCTTTCGCTTTAGAAAAAAAGATGGTTCCTACATCAAACTGATGCGGCAATCATCCTCTTTTGAGCTGGATGTAGAGGGAAGGCTGGTCAGTAATTTTTCCCTTTTGACCGATATATCC
>JBAUIP010000396.1:0-17234 GCA_049683055.1 Pricia sp. | reverse complement strand
CGAAAGTTGGGGTCGAAGCTGATAAAGGTGTCTTGGCACAAAGCGTCGAAGAAATAACGGTTGTAGGCATCCTCTAAATTACCTCCCAACAGGGCGGTGGCGGCCCCTAGATGTACCATGTTGTCTTTGAATCCCTTTTTGACGGCCGTGTCATACTTCAATTTTTTGTCCGCGCCGCGGCTGAAGACGAAATCCCGCTCCCCATTCTCGGCGATAGATACATAGGCCGAGGTCGTAAAGGTCTTGGAGCGCTGGGCCAGCGAGGTATCTACCTCATTGTCTTCCAAAACTTTCAGTAGGTAAGTGCCGAAGGGGTCGCGGCCCACCGAACCTATAAATTTGCTTCGTCCACCCAATCTGGCGATAGCGCAAGCCACGTTTGCGGGGGCGCCGCCGGGTTTTTTGGTGAATACGTCCGCCTTGGTGAGGTCGCTGCCCTGATTTTCGGCCACAAAATCGATAAGCAGTTCGCCGATGCAGTAAATGGTCTTCATTTTTGAGGATCTTTATCCTCCTAAAATAAGCACAAAAGAAAAGCTATGCCAATGTTTTGAGCGATTTTGTTGGGGATATGGAATAGGATGCGGCACGGATAGCACAGAAAATACGTCCGGCGCATCGATAATCCTCACGTCCTGTTTATTTTTGCGCCATGGGAAGAAAATTAGTGGTCGGCGATGTCCATTCGGGACTCAAAGCGGTGGAGCAGGTTTTGGAAAGGGCAAAGGTCACCCCGGATGATCGCCTGATTTTTTTGGGGGATTATGTGGATGGATGGTCGGATGCAGTGGCAACCATCAACTACTTGATAGCGCTGCGAAAGACCCATAATTGCGTGTACATCCGGGGGAACCACGACGAGCTTTGCCTGGAGTGGCTTCGGGGCGGAAAGGATAATCCCCTTTGGTTGGAACATGGTGGCGGGGCTACTTTGACATCCTACCTTGAGGCGGATGCCGAGGTCAAAAAAGCGCACATCCTCTTTTACGAAAGCCTGCAGAGCACTTATCTCGATGAAGACGAACGGTTGTTTCTGCATGCCGGCTTTACCAACCTGAAGGGGATTGAATACGAATACTTTCCTCAGACCTTTTATTGGGACCGAACGCTCTGGGAACTGGCACAGGCCCTGCATCCCGATATGCAAAAGGGCGATAGGGATTATCCCAAACGATTGTCCCATTACAAAGAAATCTATATCGGCCATACGCCGGTTTCCAAGTCCGGCCACGCCGATCCGAAAAATGCCGCGAACGTCTGGAACATCGATACCGGTGCCGCCTTTAAAGGACCGCTTTCGATGCTCGATATCGACACCAAACAGGTCTGGCAGAGTGATCCGGTGCATACGCTCTATCCGAACGAGCAAGGAAGGAATTGAAATAGGCACCGTTTTTGCTGAAATTGATTATATTATTGACGATCTTTGTAATGATGGACTTATGACGGAGTCCCACAATCATAAAATGAAAAGGCAATGGCCGAAAAGAATATACGTTTAGAGGTGATGCAGGCCATAGAGCCGCAGGTAGAGGGGTTTATGGATTCATACCTGATTCCCATCGAGGATATCTGGCAGCCCTCCGATTTTTTACCGGATTCGGAAAACGATGGGTTTTTTGAATCCGTTCGTGAGCTTCGTGGACAATCCAAGGAACTGGGTTATGATTTTTGGGTCACCATGGTGGCCGATACGATTACCGAAGAGGCGCTGCCGACCTACGAATCGTGGTTGATGGATGTCGAAGGCATAGACCAGCACGGTGACAACAAGACCAACGGATGGGCAAAATGGGTACGCGCATGGACTGCCGAGGAAAACCGGCATGGTGACGTGCTCAACAAGTTTCTTTATCTTTCAGGAAGGGTAAATATGCGCGAAATCGAGATTACGACCCAGCATCTGATATCCGACGGATTCGATATCGGAACCGACCGCGATCCCTACAAAAACTTCGTTTACACCACTTTTCAGGAGCTTGCGACCAATATTTCCCACAAACGGGTAGGACAAATGGCCAAGAAAAAGGGCAATACGCTGCTAGGAAAAATGTGTACCATAATTTCCGGCGATGAGATGCGGCACCACTTGGCGTATCGGGAGTTCGTCAAGACTATTATGAGTGAAGACCCGTCGGGCATGATGCTCGCCTTCGCCGATATGATGAAAAAGAAAATCGTTATGCCTGCCCATTTCATGCGGGAATCAGGCGGAAAAATCAGTGAGGCCTTCGAGACCTTCTCCAACTGCGCCCAACGTCTTGGCGTCTATACGGCACAGGATTATGTGGATATCCTCCGCAAACTCAACGACTATTGGGAAATCGACAAGGTCAGGAGCCTGACCGACCAGGCCGAAAAGGCCCGCGATTATTTGATTGCCCTGCCGGACCGCTTGGAGCGGATTTCCGAACGCATGAAATTCCCCGAGGATCAATACAGGTTCAAATGGGTCGAGGCCAACGGGATGGTCTGAAATTCAAAGTTTTAAATACCAAATTCTGTGAATCTTTACGGTGCGAAAAAACAAAATCCGGTCAAACCAATGACCGGATTTTTTGTAACTGTACATGGGTTTAAACTTGCACTTGAGCTTTATAACTTCCCGTGGTCATGCTCATCCTGCCACCTGACCAGTTCCCTCCACTTGCCTTCGTAGCACATCTTGGCTTGCATGGGCCACGAAGCCGGGTCGTGTATCTTATAGCGCTCCCCGCCGCTGGTAAGTATTTCTTGGCAACTGGCCACTGAGGTTTCCGACAATGCCTTCCAGGTCTTGATGCCCGCTCCTTGAAACATCTCTTCTATTTTTGGGCCGATGCCCTCGATGATTTTCAGGTCATCCTTGTTGACACTTTTTCCTAGAGCAGTCTTGGCCGCGGCGGCGTCAAAGGCGACCACCGTGGGTGCCGAGGGCTTGGGTTCGGAGGTGGTTTTGGACAAATCGGATGCTTTGGTGGCCGAGGCTATATTACCCGAAGACCCGGCTCCCGCTGCCGCACCTACCGTAGATCCTAATGATGAGCTGTCGTCTCTGCCGCCGCTTTCTCCGGTCGAGCCGTTCGCAGTGCCGCTCGGCTTGGCGGTCAGTTTTTTGTTACAGGCATCCAAATCGGACTGTAATCGGCTGTTCTTATCGCGTAATGATTTTAGTTCGGCAGAGTTGTCAATGCTAGTATCACCGCTTTTGCCCATCAGATATCCTAATATACCGCAGATGACCCCTACCAATAATGGAATCAGCCAGTACCAAATGTTCAAATTTTCGAAATCCATGTCCCGAAGTTTTAGTGGTTATTGGATACAATGTATTAAAAAAATGCTACAAACGTTGAAGTATTAATATTAAATGTTAGAAATCAATAAGATAACCATTTATACACGTAAAGTGACCATCCATACAAAAAGGTATATCCGGTGGAAACCATCCGCCTATATTTGACCTGAATTTAGAACCGAGAAACCATGAAAAATGAAATTATCAGCATAGCCAATTTTAGTTGTAGGGTCTTAGTTCTCGGCACCCAAGCATTGCTCAGGGGCAGCTGTAGCGTACGGTGCCCCACCTTTCAACCACTTATGGTCACCCCAAGTAAACATTACCCCACAAAAATAGTTATTTGAGTTAGTTAGTTTAGTGTTCAAGACCCGCTGTTGTTTTTTGTTAGCCTATTCGGGGGAAGGGCCGGCGAAGGGAAGACAGCGGGTTTTTTGATTGCATCCTTACAGGTTAAATTTTATTCCTTGGGGCCCTAGCAACCGACGAGCGACTATAGGAGCGAGAGGAAGGCACCATGACAGCTCGAAGTTTATTCCTTGGGCGAGTGGTAATTGGTCGGAGAAGTTAATAGTATTCGTCTGCCGCCGCATATAAATCTTCCAGGCATCCGATCCACTTTCACGCCCGCCACCGGTCTCTTTTTCACCTCCGAAAGCCCCTCCTATTTCCGCACCCGAGGTTCCGATATTGACATTGGCGATACCGCAATCGCTTCCGCTGACGGATAGAAATCGTTCGGCCTCCCGCAGGTTGTTGGTCATAATGGCCGATGATAGCCCTTGGACCACCCCGTTCTGTATCTCGATGGCATTTTCGACATCGCCGGAATATTTCAAAAGATAGAGCACTGGTGCAAAGGTTTCGTGCTGTACGATTTCAAAATCAGGCTTTGCCTCAGCGATGGCGGGCTTGACATAGCAGCCACTTTCGTAGCCTTCGCCTTCCATCAAGCCGCCTTTAACGACGAGCCTACCGCCTTCTTCCACAACTTTCTCCAATGCTTTTTTATATCCACCGACCGCATCCGCATCGATTAAGGGGCCCACATGGTTTTTCTCGTCCAAGGGATTGCCAATGCGCAGTTGCCCGTAGGCATCGACCACGGCATTTTTCACTTTATCGTAAATCGATTCGTGAATGATCAACCGCCGCGTCGAGGTACAGCGTTGTCCGGCGGTGCCAACCGCCCCGAAAACAGCACCGATGACGGTCATTTTGATATCGGCATCCGGGGTAACAATGATGGCATTGTTGCCGCCCAGCTCCAAAAGGGATTTTCCCAACCGGGCCGCTACTGCCTGCGCCACGATTTTTCCCATTCGGATGGAGCCTGTCGCTGAAACTAAGGGAATACGGCCGTCCGCGGTCATCATTTCCCCCACCTTATAATCCCCGTTGATCAAGCAAGATATCCCCTCGGGAAGTCCGTTGGCTTTAAAGACCTCCGCGGCGATGTTTTGGCAGGCTACCCCGCACAAAGGCGTTTTTTCGGAAGGTTTCCATACGCAGACATCCCCGCAGACCCAAGCCAAGGCGGTATTCCAGGCCCAAACGGCCACCGGAAAGTTGAAGGCCGAAATGATGCCCACGACCCCCAGCGGATGATACTGCTCGTACATTCGGTGCCCTGGACGCTCGGAATGCATGGTAAGACCATGCAGCTGCCGGGAAAGTCCCACCGCAAAGTCGCAGATGTCGATCATTTCCTGTACCTCGCCGAGACCTTCCTGATAGCTTTTTCCCATTTCGTAGGAAACCAGTTTCCCTAGCGGTTCTTTCAGTTCCCGAAGTTTGTCACCGAACTGGCGAACGATTTCCCCGCGCTGGGGTGCCGGTTTTTTCCGCCAGGTCTTGAAGGCATCCGCCGCGGCGGTCATGACTTTTTCGAAGTCCTCTTTTGAAGTGGTCCGTACTTTGGCGATCAGGGCTCCGTCGACCGGAGAGTTGGAGGCGATGGTATCCCCGGAACCGAAACTTTTCGAACCTGTCGATGTTCCATCGTTGACTTCCTGTATCCCCAATTTTTTCAAGGCCTTATCAATACCGAATTCCTTAACAATTTCTGACATTCTACACTTTTTTTGTTGGATTTTGAACAAAGATACGGTTTCGGGCGAGGTAGAGAAAGGCGGAGAAAATCAAGATGCAATATTCAAGAATTACTCCATGTTCTCGAAAATCAGGGTGAACTGGGTGCCCTCTCCATTGGAACTATAGCTAAGCTTCGCCGATATCTGCCGGCATAGGGCCTGAATAATCTCAAAACCGATGCCCTCGGCCTTTTCGATATGGAAATCTTCGGGCAGGCCTTTACCATTGTCCTGCAGGGTCAGGGAAACCTCCTGACTGTTCAACCTCTCGACGAAAACCGCCAGTTCGTTGTATTTCTCGGAATCGGGATAGGCATGTTTTACCGCGTTGGTCGCCAATTCGGAAATAATCAGCGCCAAGGGTACGGCGCGGTCTAGATCGATGGAGAGATCGGGACACTGGACTTTGTAGCTAAACGAAGACGATATCCTTTTTGCATGTTCCATCAGGTCGTTCAGGTATTCACAGAGGTTCACGGCCTTTGAATCCTTATCCTGATAGATTTTTTGGTGGGTCAGGGCAATGGCGAGAATACGGGCTTGACTTTCCTCTATCGCCGAGATGGCCTCCGGGCTGGTCAGTTTGCGTTTCTGCATGTTCATCAGGCTCGAGGTAATCTGCAGATTATTTTTTACCCGATGGTGAATTTCGCGCAACAGGTTCTCTTTCATTTCGTTGGACGCTTGAAGCTCCGAAGTCCGCAACCGCACCCTGGCCTCGAGCCGTTCGTTATAACTGTCTCTTTTCTTTACGGCATAGGTCAATAACAGGGTAGATAGCAGGCCGAAGATGAGAACTACGTATGATTCGGGTACATGTGGAAAGGACAGGTATTCCGGTTTGGGTATAAAGTGGATGTCCCAAAGGCGATCGGCCGCTTTGATCCGTTTGCTGGTGGCATTCTCCAAGAAACCCTCATTTTTCGTTTCGCTCTCCAAACTGGAGTACAATAGCTCGGTGCCCGAGGTTCTGTCGTGTATGCGGACATCAAGAATTCTCATTTCGGAGGATAGGGTATTGCCGATCAGAGCGTCCATTCGGTAAACGCCGGCCACTACGCCCCTTATCTGGGAGGTTGTGGTATCCATCACCGCTTTGACCGCCATGATTCCGGGTATGCCATTATTGTTCAGAACGAGATTCATAGGTCCCGTCAAAGAGAGTTCACGGGTCAGAATGGCCCTATTGATGGCGGATTTCCGGATGGAATCGGAATACAGATCATAGCCTACCGCTTTCTGCAGTGATTTTAAGGGATTCAATAGACGGATGGGATAATGCAGCCCCTTCGAGGTAGAGACTACCAGATTGTTGGTGGTATCTACTTTGGTAATTATCGTTAACCTTTCAAAATCTTTCTCTAGGTTGTCTTCGATCCGGGGCGCCCATTCCAACGCACCGATTCCGTTCAGCTCTTTAAGAAAAGGGTCGGTAAAACGTTCAAAAAAAGTTTGGGACACATTGGGCGCACTTTCAAAAAAGAAGGCCATCGATTCGATGACCAGGTTGATTTTGTTGAGTTCGTCGCTCAATTTTAGCTCGGCCTTGGAGACGGCGGTATCTATAGTAGCCTGGTTTCTTTCCTGATAGGTCTTGTTGATGGAAAAGAATACGAATACAGAAATCGCTGTTCCGACTATTTTGACCGCTGCGTACTTGAAAACCTGGGATTTAGTCATACGGACCGCAAGATAGATAATTCCCTAGAAAAGAGTAATATAGATTATTCCATAAAATAAGGATGTTTCTCAACAAAACTGATTTTAGTAGAGATACTATCAGTTATCCGCGACAAAACGTTCGTCCACCGGCATCACTGTGCCGCAGTTATCACAGGTGCGCAGCTCCTTGGAACCGTAAAAGTGTTTGAAGTGGGCCAAAAAATCCTTTTCGATATCGTTCAGGGTAAAATAGGCCTCGTAAAGTTTATGGTTGCAGTTGTCACAGAACCAGAGCAGACCGTCGTCGACGTTCATGTCCGCCCGTTTTCGCTCGATAACGAGGCCGATACTGCCCTCGTGGCGCACAGGCGAATGCGGTACCTTGGCCGGGTGTAGGTACATATCGCCCGGGCCGAGCTCAAAGGTCTTTTTTTGACCGTCTTCTTGAACGTGTACTTTGATAGTGCCCTCCAATTGATAAAAAAGTTCCTCGGTCTCGTTGTAGTGATAGTCCTTACGGGCATTGGGGCCGGCCACGACCATAACGATGTAGTCGCCCGCATCCCTATAAAGGTTTTTATTGCCCACGGGAGGTTTTAGGGTTTCCCGGTTATCGGCAATCCACTGGGTGAGGTTGAACGGGGGCTTGATAGGCATGATATTGCGTTAGGAAGTCAAAAAAATATCGGCTCAAAATGTAATCGTACAGAACATCGGCCATTGACTTTTTACGGTTAACTATTAACTCATTTAATATTCAAAAATAGTAAAATTATAGTTTGGAAAAAGCCGACCACTGGCGCTCATGCCATTAGGATAATCAACCGGCAGCCTATCTTCCGACAATGTTCCGTTTACCGAAAGAAAATCTGGGTGTAGTACCTGTTTCCATCCGCGTCTTTTTTGACACTGACGGCGGTGTGGGTAAAGTCGCCTTCCATCGTGCGTTTGTGGTTGGTGCTGTTTAACCATCCCTGGAAGGCTTCCGAGGCGGTGGTATAGTCCTTGGCGACGTTTTCGGCCACGAATTCCGCATCTGTTCTGGCGGAAATTTCCGAGGCCCTGACCTTGAAATTATCGTGGTTGATGGCGCCCAACGCAATCATATAATCGGTATGGGCATTGGCGTGCTCGTAGGCGACGGAGTTGAATTCGAGTACGTTCAGGCCCTTGGAGACCCGGTGCTCGTTGACGGTTTTCAAGAGTTGTTGTTCTACTTCGGCGATGTTCTTCTTCTCGGCGACATCCAAGGGTGCTACGGATTCTTTGCTACAAGAGCCCAAAACACTCATAAATACGGCGACGACATAATGCTTCCTCATTTTCATACAAAGTTCTATTTACAAAGCAGGCGCGTTCCAGGCAAGTAGGTGTGAAGAATGGGGGCTCTTCGTGTTCTAGTATCGAGGTAGGGGAGAACGCTCGACAGGGCTAATATTGGAAAAATTCCGCCATCTACCTGTTTAAATTGCTTCTTTTCGATGAAATACCTATAATTTAGACGTCCATAACAACCTCGCCCCACAAGCAAGATTCCTTTATGAATGCCAAACCATTTTTACGCTCGCTCTTCGCATTTATTTTGTTAATGGGATGTACATCCGACAAAGAAAGTACCTCAAAGGAAAGCGATAACCTCCATCAGTTTCAAGAGTACATCACTGAAGTGTCAAAAGGGATAATCTCCGCCCAGGCCGACATTCTTGTGGTTTTGAACGAACCCGTAGAAGGATGGAACGCCGGCGACGAACTGGATGCCGATTGGTTAAAAGTATCCCCGAACGTGAAGGGGAAGCTGATGGCCTTGGATGCGCGCACCCTTACCTTTATGCCGGAAAAAGGATTCTCGCCGGATACCGAATACCGATTTACCCTAGATTTGGAAGAAATTATCAAAAACCTTCCCAGCGACCGCAAGACCTTGACTTTCAACGTCAAGACCTTGGGGCAGCAGTTCAATGTTTATACCGATGCCCTACAATCCTATTCCAAAAACAGGCAGTATTTGACCGGACAGGTAGGTTTGGCGGATGAATTTTCGTTGGATAAGGCCGAACGGCTCATCAAGGTGTCCCATAAAGGGAAATCCATCCCCATCAAATTTGACCAGGCGGTCCAAAAAGGGACGCAATTTTCCTTCACCATCGACAGTATCCAACGTTACGAAGAGGATACCGAACTGCGGATTTCTTGGGACGGGAGTCCCTTCGACATCGACAGCCAGGGCAAAAACACGGTCAAAATTCCCGGAAAGAATAATTTTATCGTGCTGGACGCCACGGTCGACACCGGCGACAATTCGCTGGTACGGGTCAGCTTCTCGGATCCCATCCGGAAGGGGCAGAATTTCAAGGGACTGGTCGTGTTGGAAACGGATGCCAATCCTAAATACACCGTCGAGGGCAATACGCTGAAGGTGTATCCGTCCAAGGACATCGAGGGCACGGTAAACCTCGAAGTATTCGAAGGCATCGAGAGCACCGACGGCTACAAATTGAAACAACGGTTTACGGAGCGTATCGCCTTCGAGCAGCTTAAACCGCAGGTACGGATGCTGTCCAACGGAACCATCCTGCCATCCTCCAACAACTTGAAAATCAATTTTGAGGCGGTCAACCTGAAATCCGTCAATGTGGCGGTCTATAAAATTTATGAGAACAACATCCTGCAATTTTTGCAGGGCAACAACCTGGGTGGAAATAATCGCCTGCGTACCGTAGCACGACCGATCGCCCGGAAAAAAATCAAGCTACAGGGCAATCTTTCGAACGCGAACGGAAAATGGGCGGCCCATGCGCTGGACTTGAAAAAACTGATCGCCCCCGAGACCGGTGCCATCTATCGGGTGGAGCTCAATTTCGGGCCGGGGGATAGTTCCTATACTTGCGACAACACTAATTTCGATACGGAAATTACATCCTCCGAAAACTTTGACGAAGAAGAGGAAGTCAGTTCTTGGGACGGAGTCGAGAACTATTATGATAATTATTACTCCGATTACAACTGGAACGAACGCGAGAACCCCTGTGACCTATCCTATTATTATGATAAGAAGGTCGGCAGCAATCTGCTTTCTTCCGATCTAGGCGTAACGGTCAAGAAGGGCGTCAACAACAGCTATTTTTTGGCGGTCAACGATTTGTTGGATACCGAGCCGGTGGCGGGCGCCAAAGTGACCTTCTACAATTTTCAGCAGCAGCCGATGGGGCAGGTGGACACCGACGCCGACTGCACCTCGCTTTTTGATGCGGACCAACTGGCTTATTTCGCTGTCGCGGAACACAATGGCCAAAAGACCTACGTCAAACTTAATGATGGCAATGCACTATCCGTCAGTAAGTTTCAGGTTTCGGGGGTGGAGCTGCAAAAAGGTTTGAAGGGCTTTATTTTCGGGGAGCGTGGGGTCTGGCGACCGGGGGATGCCATTTTTCTTTCGTTTATGCTCAATGATCAGGCGAATCCTTTGCCCGAAAACCATCCGGTCAAGTTAAAATTGCTCGACCCTTATAATAAGGTAGTGCATCGCGAGATCAAAACGGGCGGTCTCGATAATTTTTATCAGTTCGAGTTGCGCACCGGGGAGACGGCACCGACCGGAAATTGGCTGGCCAATGTGACTGTCGGGGGGGCATCCTTTACCAAATCCCTAAAGATCGAGACCATCAAACCGAACCGGCTGAAAATTAAAACGGAATTCGACGCCGAGATTTTGGATGGCTCGGATTCGATTACCGGTGACATGGAAGTCCAATGGCTGCACGGAGCGACGGCAAAGAATCTGAAGGCCGATATAACCGCCAAGTTCAATACGACGACCACGGAGTTCGACGCGTTTCCCGGATATGTCTTCGACGACCCCACTCGTAGTTTTAAAGCAGAAGATCAGGTCGTTTTTGATGGTCGGGTCAATGCCGAGGGCCGAGCGGATTTCAGTTTGAATCCCCAATTAAAAAGCCGTGCGCCGGGAATGTTACAAGCGGCCTTTATTACGAAGGTCTATGAAAACGGTGGAGACTTTAGTACGGATGTTTTTACAAAACCCTATTCCCCTTACAATACTTACGTCGGACTGAACGCGCCCAAGGGCGATAAGACCCGCGAGATGCTCATGACCGATACGCCCCATACTTTTGAGGTGGTCACGGTCGATGAAAAGGGCAAGGCCAAAGCGGCGAAGGATTTGAAGGTCACGGTGCACAAAGTGCAATGGCGCTGGAAACGTATATCCTCTCAAAAGATAAAACCAAGGCCCGGGATATGGCTGAAACCGTTTTCGAAAGCCTATCCGGCAACCAATGGATGAGCACCCAAAGCACCGCCTACAGTCTGTTGGCCATGGCCAAGTTTGCCGAGATGGTCGGAGGCAAAGGTATTCAGGCCGATTTGTCCGTCAACGGAAAACCACAATCCGTAAGCACCGAAAAGGCCTTGGCCGAAAGGGGATTGGCCATCAAAAAAGGCCGTAATTCCCTGAAAATCCAAAACAGGAAAGATAATACCCTATTCGTAAGCATCATAAATAGTGGCATTCTGCCCGTCGGCGATGAAAAAACGATTCAAAGCAATCTTTCCGCCCAAATGGATTTCAAAGGTCGCGACGGCAGCCGCCTTTATATCGCCCGTTTGAACCAAGGCACCGACTTTATCGCCGAGGTCACCCTGACGAACACCACGGCCAACGACCTGAAAGACATGGCCCTGACCGAAATCTTCCCCAGCGGCTGGGAAATCGTCAACACCCGTTTCACCGATTTCGGCGAGTTCGCCTCCAACGAGGTCGACCACACCGACCTCCGCGACGACCGCGCCTACTTCTATTTCAACCTCAAAATGAACGAAACCAAATCCTTTCGCATTCTGCTGAACGCCTCCTATCTGGGGCGCTACTATTTGCCCGGCATCCAAGCCGAAGCGATGTACAATCACGATTATCTGGTACGGACGGAGGGGCAGTGGGTCGAGGTAGTGCAGGAGTGAAATATGGAATTTACCCTTACTTTGTGACAAGTCTGATAGAAATTGCCCTCACTTTGTGACAAAGTTGAAATAATGTACACCACAAAAATTGATGAGTTCGGTGCCCAAACCGTGAAAATCATATCCTCACAGAAACCCAGTAGTAAAAAATACGACTTTTTCGGTATTTACTTCGCAGCACCAGCCAACTACCTTTATCCCATCGATTTAGGTTAGGTTTGCGGATAGTCGCGAGTGTATTCTAAATCATAACCTCTAAAAACCTAGAATTATGAAAAATGGAAAAGGAGTATTGGCCATGGCCGCATTGGTAACGATTTTTTCCTGTAAAAAAGATGATGTTGATGCCTGTCGAAGCTGTTAGGCCACGAATTGCGAGGGTTTTGAAATTTGTGAAGAGGATGACGAAATTTTCGTAGATGGCAGAGGGGTACCCGAAGCTGAGGGCATTTCTTTAGAGCGAGCAATACGGCCACTGGAGGAGGATGAGGATTTCGAAGGTCTTTCCTGCAGATAGTCTAGGCGTAAGAAGCCCAGACTTTAACCTTTCAAATTTTTGAGGATGCCCTCCTTGAGTCTTTTAGATTCAGTATCCGAAATTTTGCCGAAGGTATTCAAATCGGCCAGTTTTTGAAGCTTTTCGTCCGGCTAACAGCATAGAGCCCACTCGGTGTACATCGAACGGGTTAAAAGTAGCTTATGTTCAGGACCCATTTGATTTCGTATCAAGCGCCTACCTGAAGCGTATTGATTTCCCTTTTTTTTTGCTCTTCCTTTAAGACCTGGTCGAACACCAAGGCCCCAATTTGTTTGATGGGTTTATAGAGTACAGATTTCCGTATGTTCTCGTCCTCGACCAGTCCCGCTGAGGTGTTGACGCGGTCGAAGAAGATTAGGAGTGCGCCGAGCAGTACCGCTACTTTGACCACTCCGAAGATGCCCCCGGCGAGGCGGTTGAGCCATCCGAGTAGGGCGAATTGTGCGATTTTGGTCAGCAATCGGGCCAGTAGGTTCACGGCCAGAATTATCAGGAAAAAGGTGATGACAAAAGCGGTCAGGTTGATGTAGCGTTCTTCCCAATCAGTTCTTTGGGTAAGGTAGTCCCCGGCGTAGTATGAGAAGTGGATGGCCCCGTAGATACCGGCGATAAGGGCGACGATGGAGGCGAGTTCGATGAAGAGTCCGTTTTTCAGGCCTTTCCATAATCCCCACAATAGCAGCAGGCCCAGAATGATATCCACAAAGCTCATCGGCGACGCGTTTGGACAAAAGTAGTGTTTTGATTTGTACCTTTGAACCTTATGGCGAGGGACGAACAACTAAAAAAACACTGGGAAGAACTGGTCGAAAAACTCTCCGCCCAGTTTGCCGACGGAGACCCTCTGGAGCTCGACGCCATTATTTACTTGGTAGGTGTTCAGGAGCTCGGACAGTACCACCGGAAATTCAGGAAAGATCATAAGCTCGATTTGATGCATATCGCTATCTGCCGACTGTTGGAGCCCTACGGCTATTACGAGTTCGAGTTTTTTGATGAGGAAGGATGGCCGCATTACGCGGTCAAGGAGGAATTACCGCCGCTGAAGGCGGGGGAGCAGTCGGTGTTGATGAAAGAGGCAATAGTAGGATATTTTTTGGAGAAGGACTTTATTACTTGAGGTGTGGAATTCAAAATTTAAATCTGATTATGGGCTATTTTGCTTTATTAATTGTTCTAGTATTCTCAGCCCCTCTTGTTTTGGCCTTTGTTCAGGATTATAAATCCAATTCGAAGCAATTTATGGAGTTCGTAAACCGCGAACGGAAGAAGCTCTTGGTGTTTGGGATGGGAGTGGCGGGTTCTTTGCTTATCAATTTTTTAGTGGATGCATTTTCGAAATAATGTCAAAGGTAAACCCCTATTATGCCGTAATTTTCACCTCGGCCCGTACTGCCGATGACCACGGCTACGCTGAAATGTCCCAAAAAATGGAAGCCCTTGCCCAAGAACAAGCCGGCTTTCTCGGCATGGAAAGTGCCCGGGACGAGATAGGGATAACCGTCAGTTACTGGGAGAGCCTGGAGGCAATCGCGAATTGGAAGGCCAACACCGACCACCTATTCGCCCAACGAAAAGGAAAAACCGATTGGTATAAATGGTATAAAGTGCGGATTTGCCTTGTGGAGCGGGAGTATGACTTCGAACTATTTCGGAAAAGCGATGGAAATAGAAAACAAAAAGAATAAAGTATTTCTGTCGAAAGAAAAGTCCCCAAAGCGCCATCAAGACATTTCTCGCTGGGCCGGATGGGCCAAAAAACATAACCCAAAGCTCCTTATAGTTGCCATAATTCTTCTGGCCTATTATTTCTGCCTTCCCGAGAATCTTTTCGATGCCCCGACTGCCACGGTGGTCGAAAGCCGTCAGGGCACTCTGCTCGGAGCGATCATCGCTGATGACGGACAGTGGCGGTTTCCGGTGGTGGACAGCGTTCCTTACAAATTCAAGATCTGTTTGTTGCAGTTCGAGGATGCCTATTTCTATAGACATCCGGGCTTTAATCCAGTTTCAATGGCGAAGGCGTTCGGAGCGAATATCGCTGTCGGAAAGAATGTTCGGGGCGGAAGTACGATCACGCAGCAGGTCATCAGATTATCCCGGGACGGACAAAAACGCTCCTATTGGGAAAAAGCGATCGAATTGGCCTTGGCTACGCGATTGGAGTTACGGGATTCCAAAGAGGAAATCCTGAGATTATATACCAGCCATGCCCCGTATGGCGGCAATGTGGTGGGCCTCGATGTCGCCTCTTGGCGGTATTTCGGTCTCCGGCCGCACCAGCTTTCTTGGGCCGAAGCGGCGACCTTGGCGATTTTGCCGAACGCTCCAAGCTTGATTTATCCCGGAAAAAATCAGGATGAACTGTTGGCCAAGCGCAACCGCCTCCTTCGAAAATTATGGACGGAAAAGCTCATCGACACCACCACCTATGATTTGGCCTTGCTCGAAGCACTTCCCCAAAAACCCTATCCTCTTCCTAAGACAGCCTCCCATTTGGTGCAACATATGGCCAAAAACCATCGGGGAAAGCGGATATCTAGTACAATCGACGAAAATTTACAGGGCCAGGTCAATGCCATCATCCAAAAACACCATCGAAATTTAAGGCAAAACCAAGTGCATAACGTCGCCCTAATGGTCATGGATGTCAAGACCCGGCAAGTGCTATCCTACGTCGGCAACGCCCCGACCACCGCCGAACATCAAAAGGATGTCGACATGGTGCAGGCGAACCGAAGTACGGGCAGCATAATAAAACCTTTATTATACGCTGCGATGTTGGATGCCGGCGAACTTCTCCCCAACATGCTAATTCCCGATGTGCCGACCCAGATTGCCGGTTATACCCCCGAAAATTTTAATGAGGACTATGCCGGCGCCGTCCCGGCCAAAAACGCCTTGGCGCGGTCGCTGAACATTCCCGCCGTACGATTATTACAACAGTATGGCCTAGAAAAATTCCGTGATCAATTGGATGTATTCGGATTGCACGGACTCGATAAATCCGCGGACCATTACGACTTACCCTTATTTTGGGCGGGGCCGAAAGCAGTCTTTGGGACTTGTGTAAGACCTACGCGAATTTGGCTTCCACCGTCAACCATTTCAACGGCACTTCAAGCGAATATTTCACGAAGGAATTTGCCAAACCCGTTCTGCAAACCGACCGGGCGGTCGATTTCGGACAAAAATCCACCGAAAAAACGGTCTTCGATGCCGGTAGTATTTACCTGACCTTAGAGGCTATGAAAGAGGTCAACCGACCGGAGGGCGATGAATCTTGGCAGTTCTTCGATAGCAGCAAAGAGATTGCCTGGAAGACCGGTACCAGTTTTGGCAACAAAGATGCTTGGGCCATTGGCGTTACTACCGACTATGTGGTCGGTATCTGGGTCGGTAATGCCGATGGCGAGGGGCGTCCTAACACGACCGGGGTTACCAGTGCGGCACCTATTCTATTTGATGTTTTCGATGTGCTTCCGGCATCCCCATGGTTTCGAAAACCCTTGGACGAATTTATCGATATTGAGGTCTGTGCGGAGAGCGGCTATTTGGCTACGGAAAACTGTCCTACGAAAACGACATCCATCCCCAATAAAAAAAATTACGTAAAATCGTGTGATTTTCACCAAATCGTTCAGTTGGATTCCGACCGACAGTTCCAGGTCAATTCCTCTTGTGCCGACCTTTCAGAAACGGTTTCCGGACCTTGGTTCACGCTCCCGCCCTTGCAGGAATTCTACTACAAACGCTCCCATCCAACCTACAAAGTGCTGCCGCCCTACCGACGCGATTGCCAGGGTACGATGACGCCCCCGATGGAATTTATCTATCCCAAGAACGGCAGCCGTATCGGCCTGACCAGGAATTTCGAGGGCAAGACCAACGAATTGGTGTTGAAACTGGCCCATATACGGCCCGAAACCGAGGTATTTTGGTATTTGGATGAACAATTTCTGCAACGGACCCAAAATTTTCATGAAATTGGGATGATAGCATCCCCCGGAAAACATAAAATTACCACCGTGGATGCGATGGGCAATGAGGTCGCCGTAGTGATTATCTTCGAATAGTTTTTAGAGAATCCTTTACAAAATACTACCATCCATCGAGGCAAAATTTAACCGTCACTAAACATTTTTAGATGAATTTTCTGGAAAGAGTTATTGATTTTCAAAATCGGGCAGAGCGAGACTTTGAGAAACGTAAAAATGTGCGAAATGGGCTGAAATATCTGACCGCTTTAATCATTTTTTTCGCATCTACGCTCTTTTCGGCCTTTACGATGCCCTTTAGGTACTTGTCCAGAAAGTTTTCCAAAAGTAGTAGTTCCACAATACTTGTTGGAAACAATAAGAATATGGATACCATTCTTGAAAAAGAACGATTGGTATTAATCGATTTTTGGGCCGATTGGTGCGGCCCATGTATTATGATGAACCCGGCCATCGAAGAGTTTGCCGAGAACACCGACCAGGTCAGGGTAGTAAAGATCAATGCCGACCTGAATATGAAAATCCTGAAGAGATACAAGGTAAAGGGATTGCCCCATTTTCTACTTTTTGAACAGGGCGAGGAAATGAGACGGTATGCAGGTTCTATGACCGTCAAGGATTTACATAAATTTTGTTTTGGGGAATAGGCGCAATGCTTTTGAATCCGCAGGTTAAAGCCTTATATTTAT
>JBAUIP010000395.1:0-5044 GCA_049683055.1 Pricia sp. | reverse complement strand
GGATATCAATCCCCCATTGGAATGCTCAATATTATAGAGGGATTCCCCCGGCTGGGCCAATTTTCCGATTTCTCCGGTGGGCATATCAAAATATCGGGCGGTACGGGCCTTTTTCATCGCGATGTCTATAGAACCCAACCACGCTCCGTCTTGTTTGGCGAAAGCGACTAGATTGGCTCCGGAATCGACTATGGCAATGTTCATTTTCAAGTCCATTTCTGTAGACTTTTCCTTAGCGGCCTGTATTGCCTTTTCGGCTTTTTCTAATGTAATATTCATTTTTACTATTTGAATTTGTTAAAGTTAAATGGATGCTTTTTGTGCCTAGGGATACTTTAATCCCTTTCTCTAGCTGGGAATCAAATCCCTCGTTTCGGCCTCATAGTCGGTATAGCCATCTTTCCCGGGAGTATAAAAGGTATCTTTGTTCCAATCGGATACTTCGACCCCTTCCCGGAACCGCCCGACCAAATCGGGGTTGGATACATATAATTTTGCGAATGATACCAAGTCGGCATTTCCTTCCTCTAAGACCTTGTTTCCTTTTTCCTGGTCATAGCCGCCGTTAATCATCAGGGTACCTTTGTATTTCGGACGGTAGTACTTGGCAATATCGCTTACCGCGTATTCCAAGTCGGATACATCCGTAAAAGGCTGGGACAAATGGATGTAGGCCAAATCGTATTCCGCACTTAACTTCTCGATAATGTAATCGAAAGTTGGGATGGTCTCCTCGTCCATTGTCATTCCGAAGGTGCCATGCAGCGAGGGATTGAAGCGTGCCCCTACCCGTTTCTCGGGAACGACTTCTTTAACGGCGTCTAAGACCTCAAAAAAGAAACGGGCCCGATTCTCCTTGCTTCCACCGTATTTGTCTTCCCGTTTGTTGCTGGAACGGTTAAAGAACTGGTGAAAAAGATATCCATTGGAGGAGTGGATTTCGACTCCATCAAATCCCGCATCCATAGCATTTTTGGCCGCTTGTACAAACTCATCGCGCGTCAAATCGATTTCATCTTGGGTCATCGCCTTCGGGGTAACGGTCTCTTTTTGTCCCTCTGGAGTAAAAACTTCCATTTCGGGATTGACCGCGGATGGTGCCCATGGCAATTCCCCATCGTGAAAATCCGGATGTGATATACTGCCCACATGCCACAATTGGGCAAAAATACGTCCCCCGGCCTCATGCACAGAATCGGTCACTTTCTTCCATCCGGCAATTTGTGCCTTGTTGTACATTCCTGCGGTGTTTATGTAGCCCTCCGCGCGTTTAGAAACCTGTGAACCTTCAGAGATAATTAGCCCGGCAGTTGCCCTCTGGGTATAATATTTTACATGAAGGTCTTCCGTGGGTGCGTTGTCGTCGTTGACCGCTCGGCTGCGCGTCATGGGCGCCATGATAATACGATTCGGTAATTCAAGGTCTCCCATCGTATACGATTTCAATAGTGCTTGTTCTTTCATAAAATTTTTATGGATTTTTTGCATCAGGATTTCTATCATTCAAAGATGATATAGTATCCGGATTGATTGAATGGTAATGTAGGTAATAGATAGGAGTAAAACAGTTGCAATCGAAAGGGATTTTGACTTCTTTACCGTAGGATGGATCTCTATGAACGACACGGTAAGAAATCCCGTAAAGCCTGCTATCGAGGATCACTCGGAACCGGTCGCACGTTGCCACTGTAGCGAATAGGAAATCGCTGCGAACTGTTGATATTAATGACACTGCTCAAATTGGGAAACAAACTGACGTTTACCGTGAAAAGCTCCGAATCGTCTTTCATCTGAAACCGGATGTCGTAACGTTTCTTATCATTATTTTTAGTGATTTCCATTTCGGTGGGCACGCCTTCAAACTGGATACCTGGACCGTCATTATTATAACCTCCTCCCATTTGACGTTCCCCATAATAGGGTAGATAGACCGAAACACTATCCCCGATTACCCTGAGATAATTGGAGTTACCAATGAGAGTGATTTGCCCAGCGGTGCTTCCTGGCGGCAAAAGTCCCGCATTGGCGATACTGTTCAAAGCGTTGGTCGCCATGGGAAAGGCTCTGTCGGAAATTATTTCAAAGGATTTCTCGGATATAAATTCCTCCAATCGCTCATTCCCATTATCCTCGCCTACCGTTTTAGAAGTCCCTCCGCAAGAGAGGATGACCAGTAGGCAAAAACAGACCAAAAATTCAAATTTAAACTTCAACATGATTCTATATTCTTCAAGATACTTTCTCCAACGCCTTTTCTATGGGAACTTCACCGTTGACAAACTCAAAAATCGCTTTTTTGGCGACCTTGCTATCCAGGACATTCACCAGAACCTGAGCCACATCTTCCCGGGTCACTTCCCCGCGGGATTCCAACTCCTCTGCCAATTTGATTTTTCCAGTACCGGAATCATTGTTTAAGGTTCCTGGTCTGATGATGGTATAATCGATATCATTCTTCTTCAAATATTCATCTGCATTATGCTTTGCTTTTAGATACTCCTGTAATTGATTTGCCTTCTCAGGATGCCCCGCCCCGATAGAGCTCAACATAACAAACTTTTTTACGCCTGCCTTTTTACTGGCATCGACAAGCTTTTTGGCACCCTCTTGGTCTACTTCTACTACCTTTTTTCCACCAGATCCGGCCGCAAAAATTACTTTATCCATTTTTTCAGTGGAGTCCGATACATCCTTCTCCAAATCTGCCAATACCGTTTTTACGCCTTGGGCCTCGAAAAACCGGACTTGTTCCTCGGACCTAACCATGGCGATGGGTACGTAATCCTTACTCGCCTTTAAGAGTTGTACAACTATCTGACCTGTAGTGCCGTGGGCACCTGCTACCAAAATGTGTTTCATAAATTGTGTTTTTGTTTCTAGTAAAAATAAGGCTACACCACTTTATCCTTCAATGCAAACCGTTCAAAAATTGATTCGATAATGACAGTTCTCCCATCGGCACCCCTTCTCGAATCCGGCATCGATTCGGGTTCTATTTTTAAAAAGGATTAAATACCTTTGTCCGCTTCAAAAATAACAGTACCATGATTACCCTAAAAAAAGCACTCCTCTTTACTGTTTTCTGCTGCCTGGGCATTGAAATGAGCGCGCAATTGGTCAACATCGAATCGAAGCGTATGCAGAAAGATTCCGTTCGGTTTGCCTTGAAGAGCGACCTGT
Source organism: Pricia sp. (assembly GCA_049683055.1). Taxonomy (GTDB): domain Bacteria; phylum Bacteroidota; class Bacteroidia; order Flavobacteriales; family Flavobacteriaceae; genus Pricia. The sequence continues at coordinate 1,864 of JBAUIP010000395.1, read as the reverse complement.
TATTCGATTATACGGATAACAACGGGGATTATATTTTTGAGGCAGCCTCGAACCTGACCACCCAAGTTAAATCGAAAGACCTGAATAAGATCCTGTTTTTTATCGGCAACTTCGGACTCATCCGAAGCGAGGAAAAAGACTTTCAGAATTCGTATTTTTTCCACTTACGCTACAACCAAAAACTATCCAATCTATTTCGTTTGGAAGCTTTTTTACAGAACCAGAACAACACCTTGCTGACCATCACTTCGCGAAATCTGGTCGGAGCGGGAGTTCGCTTAAAGGTGGTTTCGACCGAAGCCACCAAAATATATTTGGGCAACGCCTATATGTACGAGATTGAAAAGAGTGATGAAACGCAGCAAAATTTTTACAACCACCGGAACAGCAGCTATCTTTCAGGTTCCTACGCCTTTAAAAAGGTTAGACTCGATTTGACGGGCACGGTCTATTTTCAACCGCTTTATACCGATATTGGCAACCACCGGATACTTTTGCAGGCCAAAGCAGAACTTCCGTTAACGAGAATCGTCAGCCTTTCGGCGCTGTACAATTTTTTCTACAGCACCTTTTCAATCAATAGGAATATCGATCGGTCCTCGAATTTGAGTTTAGGACTGACTTTCAGTATCTAAGAGAAATACCTACATCTTAGGCATCAGCACATCGTTCACGATATGGACGATTCCATTGGAAGCTTCGATATTTCCTTGAAGCACTTGCGATTTTTTGCCTCTTTCGCCCTTGATGACAATTTGGTCACCATCCATTGACGCCGTAAGTTCGCCGCCCCCGACGGTTTTGAACGTGTATTTGCCCTTACTGGTCTCAATGGCGTTGCGCAACTGGTCTGCCATCACCTTACCGGAAACCACATGGTTCTTGAGAAGCACAGTCAAATCTTCCTTATTTTCAGGTTGGAGCAGCTCTTCAAGTTGCCCTTTTTTCAATTTGGAGAAAGCATTGTCTGTAGGGGCGAAAACGGTGTAATTACCGGGTTCGGAAAGCATGGACGCCAAATCGGCGGCCTCTAGAGCCGATACCAGGGTGCTAAGATTATCGGTTGCCATAGCTTTTGAGGCAATACTTGAAGCTCGGGCCTCCTCTTTCATTTTAGCTTCTTCAGCAGCTTGGATGTCTTCATCGTTTTGTTCCATGGTCTCGTCGGCTTCCTCTTTTTTTTCTTCCTTGCAGGAAACAAATGCCAATGAGGCAAGCACCAGAACTAGAAATGACAGATTGCTAATTTTCATAATAAAAGTATTGAGTTAGTTAAATGGTTTTTTTGTTTATAAATTAGTAGTACGCCATCGTTTCGGGTAGTGTGCCATCGCTTCGAGAGAGCCAGATAGGAATTATACTCTCTTGACGCGTACGGCGTTCAGACCTTTACGGCCCTGTTCGAGTTCGAAGGATACCTGATTGCCTTCGTTAATTTCGTCGATGAGTCCGCTGACATGTACAAAATGCTCCTGGCTATTTTCCGAATCGACGATGAAGCCGAAACCTTTGTCAAAATCGAAGAACGAAACCCTTCCCGTTCGTACCGGGTCGAATTTGTCCTCGTCGCCCTCTTCTTTCGGGGGGATGCCCAAAACGATATCCTCGGCGTCGACCTTAACTTTTTCGGAGGGGTCCGGCGGTGTATCCACCAGATTTCCGTTGTGGTCGACATAAGCGAAGGGAATGCCCTCTCCACTATCTTTTCCAGCTTTTCGGGCCTCCTTCTTCTTCTGTTTTTCTTCCCGCTTTTTTAAGCGTTTTTTTTCCTTCTCGGTTTTACTATACGTCTGCTGCGATTTTGCCATTCTTTATTTTCTCCTTTTTTTTAAATTAGTTGCATTCAGGTGGTTAAGATATACAA